>JAFGWI010000063.1 GCA_016937215.1 Spirochaetales bacterium
AGCAAGTTATTTTTTCAAAAATGACTTGCTAAAACCCGCAGGCGCGCTTTTTTCGCGCCGAGGATTTCGAAGCGAAGCGGAGTTATGAAAAGCCTGGCCTGCTGTAATGAAATGAAAGCAGGCAACGCCCAACGTAATAACCAGCTAAACAAATACCAATATTGTATTTTAGCCGGCAATTTTTTTATTGTCAAACACCATTTTGATATATTTTTCGTTACTATCTTCTGGTGGTGCATGTTTCATTTTATTTCTCAAGTCTGGCTATTTTCAATTCAGGCATGAAGAATTGTATTCTTTGTCATCCAAGCAGACTTGAAGGTTGGTCCGTAAGAGGATATTTCACATGAATTGATTTTTTATCGCGATTACCTTGGAAATTATATGCTTTCACCTTGTGCATTTTGCTTAATTGCGATAATTTTAAAACATGAAAAATTTTAAATTGATTGTTTTAGCCTTACTGGTCTTCTTGTTTTATATCACAGCTTGTGAAAAACCTAAACCTTTAAAAAACAAGTATGTTGCGCTTCTCCCAAAATCCGTTTCTTCTTTACCCTTGATGATAGCCATTGATGAAGGTGTTTTAAAGGATGCGGAAATAAGCTATGAATTTTTTTCCAATCATCCCCAGGCTTTGGCACGTCTGATCAGAGGAGACGCAGATTTTCTCTATACAGGTTCAACCCAGGGGTGGGAAAATCAGATCAGTGGAGGGCCTTTACGTATGGTTTCTAGCGGCGTGTGGGGCATGTCTTTTTTAATGGGTAAGGAAGTAATTAGCAACTGGGGGCAATTAAAAAATAAAAAAATTGTATTACCCTTTTTAGGTTCGCCTTTGGATTATCAGACAAAGGCTTTGATGGCACAGGCGGGCATAAATATAGAAGGTGATGTTGAAATTACCTATGGTCCCTTTGCGGCGACCATTGCCTTACTTGTATCAGGTAAGGCTGATTTCGCGCCATTACCAGAACCCCTTGTGTCCAGACTTGAACTTCAAGGTAAGTTAAAGAGGATTTTCAGTTATGAATCGAGTTGGGGCGAATTAACGGGATCAGATGGGGCATCTCCTCAGGTGAGTTTGTTTGTGACCAAGGATTTTTTAAGTGAGGATAAAATTGCAGTACGAAGTTTGCTTGATAAATGGCAGGCTGCTAATGCTCATTTGCTGCAAAATCCAGAAGTTTTCGCCGCGAAATATGCTCATTCCTTGGAATTTTCAGAGGAGGAGATTATCAATTCCATAAAAAACTGTCATTTTGAAGTTGTCTCACCAGAAGAAAATAAAAAATTGAGTTTAAAATATATGGCTGAATTAAAAAAATTCATTCCAGATTTCCACGAAACCTTGAAGGATGAATTTTTTTATGACGGAAAATAAATGAAGGCAGTTTTTGGGATTATTCTGCTTTTTATTTTTTGGACCCTTCTGTCCTTTTGGGTTGGTGATTATTTTGTCCCCTATCCTTGGCAGACTCTTTTTGATTTTGTCGACCTTTTTATTTCAGATGATGCTTTCTATCATTTAGGACTAACCATTTTGAGGGTGTTAATTGGCTTTGTTTTTGCTGTTTTTTCCGGTTTTATTTTTGGTTGGTTTGTGGGTAGAAATCCAGTTCTAAGCAAGCTTTCACGTCCAATGATTTTATTCTTTCAGGGTATGCCCCCCATATTATGGACGATTCCCTTGTTGTTGATAATGGGTGTTGGCTTTTTTACACCTGTTGTGGTTATAGCCTTAATCACTTTTCCGCTTATTGTAGTGAATATTTCTGAAGGTGTAAAAACCATTCCTGTATCACTAGAAGAAATGGTGGCTTTGTTTGCTCCTGGATTTTTACCCCGATTGCGAGAGGTTTATTTTCCGCATCTGAAACCTTTTATAACAGCTGCTCTTGAATTGGGAATTGTTTTAGCCTTAAAAGCGTCTACTGTAGCGGAATTTTTTGGTGCAAGTGATGGCATTGGAGCTAAGATTAATGGCAGCTATCAGGCCTTTAAAATGCATGCTCTCTTTGCCTGGGGATTTTTGGTCATTGTTTTAATTCTTTTATTTCATGCTTTAGGCAGTTGGATAAAAAAACAAGCTGTGAATATGAAAGGTTTTCACCGAGGCTTTTATTTCCCTTTTCAGAGTAAACGGCATGAAAAGCAAAGCTCCTATGTTGGCATTGAGGTAAATGGCCTTGACTTTGCTTATCACAATGGAGACAAGATTTTAAATAACATTCAGTTCAAATTAGGCGGAAAAGAAATGGCTCTTTTGTCCGGAGATAGTGGTAAAGGGAAAACCACGTTAGTGCATCTTCTATCTGGTTTAATTAAAAGCTCACAAGCGAATATCAGGATTCCTCGTAAACGAGGCGTTGTTTTTCAAGATGATCGATTTCTGCCTTGGCGAGATGTGTTGTATAACGCGGCGCTTCCTGTTATTTATGGCGCTTATGGCCAAGGAGGCCAAAGAGCAATGGATAATGTTCGAACATGGCTAAAAAAGTGCGGCCTTGAAGATTACAGCGGATATTTTCCTGCTGAGCTTTCAGGCGGCATGAAAAAAAGACTTGCTTTGGCCCGGTGTTTAAGTTTTGAACCCGAGGTGTTACTGCTGGATGAACCATTTGTGGGTCTGGATAAAAGGTCCCGCATAGAAATTTGGAAACTCATAAAAGACTATTACGATGAAAATAATGTGGCCATTTTAATTGTCACCCATCATCCTGAAGATATTCCTTTTCTTTCTGAATGCCGTATTCTTGAACTAAAGGATAGAACAATTAATGAAAAAAAAAGCCGGCTTTCTCAGCCGGCTTTGAATGTTAAATAAAAATTGAGTCTAGAGTTGAAAAAAGAAGCTCGGGTTTTACTGGTTTTTCAAGTATAGCTTTTACTGGCAACCAGTCAGAATCAGGTTCGATTGTATAGGGAACGTTCATTTCCTTTCGAATGCCTGTAATCATTACAATTGGAATTTTTGAAGTTTCTTCAAGATTATGCAGTTCTCTTGATGTGTCAAAGCCTTCTGTTTTTTTACTCATCATTACATCAAGAAAAATTAGATCCGGCGAAGTGGATTTGGCTTTTTCAACTCCTGATTTACCCTCAGATGCTGACTGCACTCGATACCCTTTGCTTTCCAATAGGGTTTTCATCGCTTCGGTGTAATCCTGGTCGTCATCAATTATTAAAATTGTCTTGCTCATGTTTTTATCCTCCTATTTGGATTGATTTATATATTTTTTTATAATGTTATAGGCTTTTTTTTCATCCAGTTGCCCGTAGATTGTTCCATTGATTGAAACTGCAGGGGCTAATCCGCAGGCGCCTAAACATCTGGCTTCTATTAATGTAAAAAGTTTATCATCAGTTGTTTCTCCTATATTTATATTCAGTTTTTCCTTAAAGGCTTTTAGTATTTTTTCAGCACCTTTGAGATAACATGCTGTGCCCATGCAAACCGATATTATGTATTTTCCCACAGGTTTTAAAAAAAAATAGTGATAAAATGTAGCCACTCCCCAGACTTGGGCTCTAGGAATAGACATTTCCTGTGCGATGAAATTCATTATCTCTGGAGGGAGATAGCCAATTATTTCCTGAGCTTTTTGTAATACCCGAATTAACAAGGAATCATTCCGGGTCATTTCTTTATGGCTGTTTATATATGCTCTAAGGCTATTTAATTTCGCGTCATTTTGAATGGTTGATATCATATATTACCTCCTTTGGGATAATACCGCAAGGGATTTTTTGAGAATATTGTGTATGAAGTAATTTATTGGCTAACTCACTTAAGGGGGTTCCGAGAAATTCTTTGTATAATTGTTGAACCGCGGGGTTTTCGTGACTTTTGTGTATGTTGATAGAAGAATCTATTGCATAAAGTGCCTGGCTACGTTTTTGTAATATTTTTTCTTGGTCGAAGAAATTCAGGCTTGCAGCATAGGGTTGGCCCCCGCCGCCTATGCACCCTCCAGGGCAAGCCATTATTTCGACAAAATCGTAATGTTTTTTTTGCCTGCGTATTTCATCCATCAGCGAATGTGTGCTTTTCAAGCCATTTGCAACCGCAATATTGATTTTTTTATCATTTATCACAATAGTCGCTTCTTTTATGCCCTTGGTTGTCCTGGATTCGTGATATTGCAATGGGGGTAAAGCAGAATCAAGATATTTTTCACAAAATGTACGGAGTGTTGCTTCAATTACTCCACCGCTTGTGCCAACAATGGAGGCAGCTCCTGAAGATATGCCCATGGGATTATCAAAATCCTGCCCCTTCATTCTGGATAAATCTATTCCTGAGGACTTTATAATCCAGGAAATTTCCCTTGTTGTTAAGGCATAATCAATGCACCGAATATCTTTTTCCAAAAATAGTTCTTCTCGAGAACTTTCGAATTTTTTGGCTGTACAGGGGGTGATCGCAATATTGACAACCTTGGTTAAATCCCAATGATTTTTTTTAGCCAAATATCCTTTTGTCAAGCTAGCTAACATGGCCATGGGAGAACGGCAACTTGATAAATGGGGGAGAAGGTCGGGATGAAATTGCTCTGCAGTTTTGACCCAGCTTGGACAGCAGGAGGTGATTAAGGGAAGATTTTCGCCTTTAAAATATCTTTCAGCCAATTCGGCGGCTTCTTCCATTATTGTCATATCAGCGCCAAATTGCGTGTCAAAAACATAGTCAAACCCCAGGGCTTTTAGCGCCGCTGTAAGCTCCTGCTGAAAATTGTGACCAGACTCAATACCAAAGCTTTCTCCAATAGCGATTCTGACTGATGGAGCAATTTGTGCGATTGTAATATTATCTTTGTTATTTAAGATTCTGATCACTTCATCTGTTTGTTTTTTTTCGGTAAAAGCAGCGGTTGGGCAAATATTGATGCATTGCCCGCAGTTTATGCAAACACTTTTATCAAAAGCTTGATTATAGGAAGGCATAACTACTGTTTTAAAACCTCTATGAGCGTAACCAATAGCGTGTATCTGTTGTGTTTCTGAACAAACGCGTACGCAACGTCCGCAAAGAATGCAATTGTTGGGGTTCCGTATTATGGCAGGGGATGAATCATCAATGGGATATTGCTTTCTCTCGCCTTCAAAATGTCTTTCTTCAATTCCCAAGATGTTAGCCAGTCGCTGAAGTTCGCAGTTTCCGTTTTTGGGACAGGTGTGGCAATCAAGTGGGTGATTATCGAGTATCAATTCAAGAATGTCACGTCTTGCTTGACGCAACTCCGTTGTATTGGTATGTATACGCATGCCATCTTGAATTGGATATGAACAGGATGCTTGAAATTCTTTCATTCCCTCTATTTCAACTATGCAAATGCGACATGCCCCTTCAACCGAAAGCTGGGGGTGGTAGCAAAGCCTGGGAATGGAATATCCCAAATGATCAGCTGCCTGCATGATGCTTTGACCGTTTTGGGTTTGATATTTTGTTCCATTTATAAAAATAGTGATGTTTTCCTGGCTGTTCATGATGAAAAATTTATCTCCTGGTGATTCCTTTAAAAGCGCAAATATCAAAACAGTCGCCACATTTGATGCATAGGTTCTGGTTGATTTGGTGTTTATTTTTTTTTATGCCGCTAATCGCCTTGGTCGGACAAATCCGAATGCAGGCAGAACAGCCAGTACAGGCATCGTTGATTTCGTAAACAATAAGAGCGGAACAGTCATTTGTAGCGCATTTTTTTTCGTTAATATGTTCTTCGTATTCATTACGAAAATGGGTGATGGTGGAAATTACAGGATTGGGGGCTGATTTTCCGAGACCGCAAAGAGCTGTTTTTTTGATTGTGTTTCCAAGGCGCAGGAGTTTTTGAATATCTTCCGGCTTTCCATTGCCTGTTGTTATGCGTTCAAGGATTTCCAGCATTCGTTTTGTGCCTTCTCTGCATGGGGTGCATTTTCCGCAGGATTGGCTTTGGGAGAATTCCAGAAAAAAGCGGGCGAGTTTAACCATGCAGCTTTTGTTATCAATGACTATCATTCCGCCTGAACCCATAATTGTTCCGATTTCGGCGAATGATTCATAATCAACCTGAATATCCAAATGGTCTTTGGTTAAACATCCGCCTGATGGGCCTCCAATTTGAACTGCTTTCAATGTTTTGTTGTCAGGAAGCCCCCCGCAAATATCAAAGATGATTTCTTTTAAGGTTGTGCCCATAGGTACTTCCACGAGTCCTGTGTTAATCACGCTCCCGGCAACGGCGAATACCTTGGTTCCTTTGCTGTTTTTTGTCCCAATTGATGAAAACCAGGCTGCTCCTTCCTGAATGATAACCGGAATATTCGCCCATGTTTCAACATTGTTGACCACTGTGGGTTTGTTGAACAATCCCTTTGTGGCTGGGTAGGGAGGTCTGGTACGTGGAACGCCGCGTTTGCCCTCAAGGGAATGGATGAGAGCTGTTTCTTCTCCGCAAATAAAGGCGCCGGCCCCTTGACGAATTTCTATATTAAAGGAAAAATTGGTACCCAGGATATTGTTTCCCAAAAATCCATGTTCCTTGGCCTGATTTATGGCAATATGAAGACGATCAATGGCCAAAGGATATTCGGCCCTGGTGTAGATGATGCCATTTTGAGCGCCTACGGCATAGGCGCCGATGATCATGCCTTCAATTATGGTATGAGGATCGCTTTCAATCGCGTTCCTGTCCATAAAAGCACCAGGGTCGCCTTCGTCAGCATTGCAAATAATAAATTTTTCACTAGATTTTTCTTGTGCCGTGAGCTCCCATTTGTATCCTGTCGGAAAACCTGCTCCCCCGCGGCCTCTAAGACCGGAGGCCTTTATTTCATTGATCACCTGGTTTGGTGTAAATAGTGCCAAGCTTTTAGCCAGGGATTCATATCCCCTTACTGAAAGATAATCATCAATGCTTTCAGGATCTATAATGCCGCAATTACGAAGCGCGATCCGCATTTGGCGGCCGTAAAATTTAACGTCGCCGAAAATTCGATAAAAACGATTGAACAGATGGTCTTCCTCAATAAGGTAGGCCGCGGTTGCTTTATTTTGGTTTATGTGTTTTTCGATAATTTCCCCGACGATTTCAGGTGTAATCTTTCCATAAATATAATAGCCTGGATTGATAATCAAAATGGGTCCTTTGGAACACATTCCCAGGCAGCCGGAGAGAATAATATCGACATTATTACCCATTTTCAGCTCATCAATTTTTTGATGTATCCTATCAAGAATGGATTTTGATGAGAGTTTTTGACAACTTGATCCCCAACACAGTATGATTTTGTATTGAGGAGTCACTGAATGGTCCATTCCTCGATTACCTGTCCCTTTTTTATGTGCTTATCAATGATGGTTTTTGCTCGGTCTTTGTTGACTAAGCCGTATTTAACAGGAATTTTATTTTCTTCTACAACTTCAACAGTAGGTTCGAGATTACATCTTCCGGAACAACCTTTTTGGCTTAAGTAAACATCGTTGAGCCCTTGTTTTATGGCCTTTTCAAACACTGCCATGACTTCTTTTGAGCCGGCAGCAATTTCACAACTGGCCATCCCTACATAAACCCGGATGGTTGAAAAGTATCCCTTGCCAATGATTCTATTGATTGCTTCTGCCCGTTTTTTTTTGATTATATCCAAGGGATTAAGCATATTTTCTCCTTAAATCTTAGAAGAGTGCCTTTTATTGGGTGTTCCGGAAAATATTTATCTGATTTTAGATAACAGCAATTTTTTCCTTTTTTTCTTTAATGAAAAAAATGATATTCTCCAATTCTTGCAGAAGATTGACATTGTTGATAAAGATTTCTTTTGGTGCTTTTAGCCGGATTGGCGCGAAATTCAGAACTCCTTTTATGTTAGCCTTTACAAGAAGATCCATTACCCTTTGCGCTGCCAGTGCAGGTGTGGTTAAGATAGCAATTTCTATATCATTTTCCTGAATAAATGAGTGCAGATTTTCCATGGGAAGCACTGGGGTTGAGTACTGTTTATGGGTTTCTGCCGGGTCAATATCAAAGGCTGCCTTGATTTTGATATCTTCCTTTTCAAAGCCTGTGTATTGGAGCAAGGCTTTTCCCAAATTGCCTGCACCGATGATGATGGTGTTGTAGGTTCGGTTTTTACCAATAATATTGGTGATTTTTTCTAGCAGGTCGCCTATAACATAACCGCCTCGCTTGTTTCCGGTTAAATTGAAAAGTGAAAAATCCTTACGAACCTGAGATGCTTTGATGTCGAGCGCTTCCGCGAGATTGTCGGAGAATACTTTTCCGAGCCCCATGTTCTGGAACCTTTGCAGAACGGTACGGTATCGAATAAGCCGCCTGATACTGTTTTTACTGATTTTGTTATTCATTTCACAATAACTCCTGTAATGAAATGTGTTAAATATTTAACAATTCTTAACGTGAAAAAAATCACATTAGGATCACAAGCATACCTCATATTCTATAAAAAAGTCAAGTGAATTTGAAATAATTCACAAAGAGCTGAAAAAAGTTGTAAAAAAATGGTTTTTTTAGTACTGCTTTGTTTAAAGTGAAAATAAATCGAATTTCTGGTTGATGATTTTTGATCTGAAAAGGAGTGCATTTTTTATTTTTTTTGATTGATATTTTTTTGATTTCATAGTAAAATTTTGTATTCCCTAATTAAATAGGTTCAGTAAATTGAACCGTCCCTAACACCTGCGCCTCTCCTGATAGGGGAGGCGTCTTTTGTTCTTTTTCTGAAAATCGCATATAAAATGATTGTGCTTGTTTAGCTAAAAGTTGTGACTATATTTGCCTAGGTTAGGGATCGAAACCATGGCAACGCATTTTTTCAAAAATGCGTTGCCAAAGCGTTTTTGGCTGGATTATTTCCAGCCAAAAACCTTCGGAGGCGAAAGCCAAAGTGGTGGAGAGCCCGGCCCGAGCCCCTTTAGAAGGGGTGTTTTGCCTTTGAACATTTACGCAACAAAAATGTGATGGTTGTTTTTTCAAGATTGTTTCATTTTTGTGTGAATGCCGAGAGTTACATTAAAAATGATGTTTATAGAGCGCATTTTCATATTTGTACTCAAATATGAAAATGCCTTAACAGGGCTGGGGCAACCATAAACTCATTATTTTTTTGCTAATAGCCATTATGTGTAAAGTAAATTCAATTCTTTGTCATACTTGAGGTCGCTGGAATTATTCAAAAAATTTGACAATGGCTATAATTTTTTGGTATTATAAATGAAAGCTTAATAAAAAGTAAAAGGCATAAAATGAAAAAGTATTTAAACCTCTTTATAATTATCATGTTTTTTTTCTCAGCTTGTAATCTGGATGTTAATCCGGGTAATGAACAAACAGAGAATTTTTATCATGAAATTTCTGTTTTATTGAATCTGAGCGATGATTCCTATTTAATGGTAGATAACCCTTTAGGGATTATTTTGACCTTGGAAACAGATAGAAGGCTCACCTCAGAATTTAACATTCGTTTAAAATATGATCCCCAATTTTTCGAACTTTGTGATGAGCCCAATTACAGATCACTTCATTCGATTGTGAAGGAAATTGATGTTCAGTTGGAAAGCCCCGGTAATGTTAGTGTCAAAGGTAATTTTTCAGGAGAATTAGAACCAGGTACTTTTAACATTCTCGAGCTTTTTTTGAAACCCCTTATTCCTGGCGTTTCCGAAATATCAATGGTGGAAGCTTTTGTTAATACTGTTAATTATCGAAGGATCAAGTTGGAAAAGTTTTCTGCTTTATCTCTTCAAGTGAGAGATAATTTGGGTGATCGATCGATTGAGGGTGTTGTTTTGGCAAGTGTGGGCGACAAGCCCGTGACTGGCTCTTTGGTTCGTTTGGAACCTTTGGGGTGGGAAGTGATAAGTGATGAGTTGGGCAGGTTTGCGTTTAACAATGTTCCTCAAGGTATTTATGATCTTAAGGCTAAGAAAGCCGGTCGCGCGGGTTCTCGTTTGCAAAGTGTCTCTGTTATTAATGATTCTGTAAGCAACTTGGTTATTATCCAACCGGAGTATGAATTTGCTCCTGATGCTGATGAACCGCCGAGGGTCAGTTTTAAAAATCTTGATGCTTTTCAGGAGGTATCAGGCCTCTTGAATCTGGAATGTTATGGGGTGGCCGGATCAGCGCCTTTGGTAGCTACTCAATCTCATTACAGCATGAGTTTGAAAATTTCCATGGCCAGTATTAATTATCATCAGGAAGCAAAGAGTAGTGACGATGAATTAACGTTTTTGTGGAATACCACCTTATTGCCTTTGGGTGAAGTTTTTTTGACACTTGTGGCTTATGATAACAACAATAACCGATGTGAAATGACTTTACCGCTGTTGATAGTTAATCCATCGGGAAAAGCACCGCAGATTGTTCCCCAGGATAATTATTTTCAGATTATTGCCAACACCTATGGTGAAAGCTTGAATGTAATGAAAAGCTATGCTCCTCCTATATCAAAGGCGCCTTCTGGAACCACCATTGTTGTTGATTTTAACGCGCGAAAATATTTTAACGGTTTTGTTGTTTACAAGTCTCATCAGGCGAATGAGGATTCTTTCATGTTGTTGGGTCAAAGTTCTTTAAATTCTTCCGGCGGTTTCAGCTTTGCTGATTATGCCCCGGATTTGGTACCTGGGGGTTTTGTTTATTATCGTCTTGCTTATTATAATCAGTACGGAATAGGACCCATGACAGCTGTTAAGAAACTGCTGATTTTACCCAGTTATAAAATTTATCTGAGGCAACCCGCTGACGGAGCTATTATTACAACGCGTGACCCGGTTATTAGTTGGGAGTGTAATCATCCTTTGGAAGATTTAGGCGCCCGGCGTACTGATTTAATTTCGGTTACTAATACCTTGGATGCAACCATTGTTACCTATACTTTTGTTAACAATACTCAGGATTATCATTTGAAGCCCCTGATTTATAACAATACCTATGAGTGGGATGTTAAAAGTTTTTATGAATATAAGAATGATTCGGAAGATTATAATGTGTTGTCCCGTTCTTTTCCAAGAGGTCTTGGCGCGACTGATCTCTCTTCCAATGGTGCTTTCACTTTTACGGTTGTGGAGGATGAATAATGAGTAAGATTTTATCGGTGATCTGTTTTAGTTTTTTATTTGTTCTTGTTTTTGTATTTTTTGGATCCTGTGATAGCTTGCAGGATAAAGAAATAGACCTTATTTCAGAGGTGGATGTACCTTTGATTCCTGAAAATCAGAACCAGCTTGTTGATAATCAGATAATTATCAAGGTGTCTAAAAATCAGAACATTAATGTGATTGATTTGATGGTACCTGGAAAAAGATCGGCCTCTTCGTTTTCCATAGGAAACTATGATTACTTTATTTATAATCTTGATAATCCGGATGATAGCGACAAGGTTTTAAAAGGCCTTAATTCCGGCGGTTTAATGGTTTCAGCGGAACAAAATAGTTTGTATTCCCATTGTGATATGCCCAACGATGCCTTTTACAATGGTTATCAATACGCTCCGCAAATTACAAATTGTGAAGACGCCTGGGATATTCAACAAGGAGCAGCCGATATCATTGTGGCGGTTTTGGACACAGGTATAAACGGAGAACATGAGGATCTGCAAGGCCGGGTTCTTGAAGGTTATAATATTCTACTCGATGAGGTGATACCCGCTAACACCAATAGCGATGATAACAGGCATGGGACCCATGTCGCCGGTATTATCGCGGCTAAAGGCAATAATGAAACGTGAATTGCCGGTGTTAACTGGAATGCTCGATTACTGCCGGTCAAACTTTTTGAACCAGGCTATGGAACAACAGCAGCTGTCACGGCAAGAGGCATCGTCTGGGCTGCTGATCATGGGGCCCATGTTATCAATATGAGTCTGGGAAGCGGCCTTTATTCCATCGCTGTTCAGGATGCTGTCAATTATGCGCTTGATAAAAATATTGTCATTGTTGCTGCCATGGGGAACGATTACAAGGCAAGGGTTTTTTATCCTGCCTCATTGCCGGGAGTTATCGCGGTCGGAGCGACTAACGGGCGGGATGAGCGGGCCTTTTTTGGAAATATCGGCAAGCATATGAGTGTCGCGGCGCCGGGGCTCCAGATTTTTTCTCTCGATTACCTGGATAATCAGGGCTACCGTTATTTGTCGGGAACCTCCATGGCCGCGCCTTTTGTGTCTGGCCTGGTTTCATTGCTGCTATCGGAAAAACCGGGCCTTGTTCCTGCCGAGGTAAAGTCCATTATCGAAGAAGCTGCCGATCCCTTGGGAGAAGATGATTTTTCCGTTGAATATGGCCATGGTCGGGTTAATGTTTTTAACACTTTGTTGCAGGATGTGGTGAATCATTATGGTTCCATCGAGGTCAAGGTGAGGAATCATGGAATGGCTGTGGGTGGTGTCAAGGTTCTTATTGAAGATATTGATGACAAAACAATTGTTCAATCGGGTATCACGGGCTTTGGAGGTCTGGATCCTGATAAAAACGGAGTCATTAGGTTTAATCATGTTTTATACGGAAATTATAAAGTGCGAGTCAGGATGAACCATTCTCAGTCGGAGTTGATAAGCGTCGATTCTACTTCGAACCATGTTTCTACGCACTTCGATTTTGATTCACCGACTGTATTGATCGTTAATGCCATAAAACGGATGAATACAAGTTTATTAACCAATGAATCTGTTTATATGGAATATTTAGATCAGTTAAATATTTATTTTTCAAGCTGGAAAATCGCGTATCACGGGACTCCTTCTATTGAGTTGTTAAAATCCTACGACACTGTTATATGGTTTACCGGAGCGACCCAAACTGATTCCGAAGATTCAATTGAAGTGCTTTCTATCGATGAAATAGAGATATTGAAGGATTATCTCGATGGTGGAGGAGCCTTGTTTCTTTGCGGTAATAACATCGCTGAAGAACTATCGGAAACAGACCCGGAGTTTTTATCCCAGTATTTACATATGGAGTATCTGGAATCGCCATTGTCCCATAGTCGGGTTTACGGCCGTGACATTCTCGATAACATGGATATGAGCGTGACGCTTTTGGATGATGACCAAATCGCATTACTTCCAGGCGCTGTTGGAATTCTTGATTCTTCTGACACAAGCGCGGAAATGGATTGGGCCGGATTGCTTTGGAACCAAGGTTATCGTTTGGCTTTTTCTTCTATCGATTTAAATCAAATTTCCAGGTGTGAACCTGACTATTTTTTAGAAAACATATTGTTTTGGCTTGCAGGAGATGAAGAGGAATGAAAGATTTTTTTAACCGATCAAGACTGATTATGGTTGTTTCCTTAATGTTTTTTTTGATGGCATGTGATTCAAATTTTGATGGAAGCACGAAATCGGGCAGTTTTCTGGAGAATACTATTGATTTCAAGTTTTATTATGATTCCTTTCCTGTTGTAAATTTTGAAACCATGGATGACGACGATATCGTTGAACCGAGAACCCTTTTTTCATCGGAAATATTTTTGGAAAATCCCAATTCAATTGTACAGAATTTTAAAATCAGTTTATTTTTTGATCCGAGTGTTATGGTGCCAGTCAATTTTATGAGTCCAAAATTTATAGTGGACACAAACATTGGTGATGGGGTTGTCGTTATTTCAGCTTCCGGAATTTTTCTTGAACCTTCTGATTATACTGAAATTTTAACGATTACCTGGGAGGCTTTACGTACAAATATAACCGAAGTCACTTTGAAGATAAATGAACTGGGTATTGATTCAGGCGAGCCCATATTGCCCACGCAGGACTTTTCAGAAACCATCAGGATTTTGCTGCTTGAAAGCTATGTGATAATCACGGGGACGGATTATTCGGTTTTTGAAGATGATATTGTCCATGCCTTGGTATCCATTGATCCAGGTGATCATAGAATATACGATTTTGATTTAGATCTGTTTTTTGATACCAAACGTTTGGACATTGATTATTTAGATGAAGGTTATAAAGAAATCTTACTTGATGATTTTGATATTAAGATTGAAGAGTTTGAAGACAGGATACATATCACGGGATTTAATGAAAAGGGTTTGCCTATGCCGGAAGATGATGGAAAGGTAGATATTGTGAGAATTGATTTTCGGGCTAAAGATTCGGGATTGGCTAAAATATTAATTGAAACAAATCGTATGGTAACCCTGGATGATGTGTATTTGAATCCAATTATCGAAGAGCTCTCCCAGGTTATTTCACCAGAAGACGGAACGCCGCCCATGGTTTTTTGGTTTGAGCCAGCGGAAATTGATGTTAAAACCGGAGATACCTTCACCACTGTGATTCATGTGAATACCGAAAATTATAATCTGGCCGCTTATGGTTGTTATGTGTATTATGATCAGGAGAAAATTTGTCTTGATAATTCTGGCTTTGGTGGTAAGCAAGTCGAAGCAGGCAAACATGGGTTTATTACAATATATAACGATTCAAAAGAAAAAAAAGCGGTAATAATTACGGGATTCAGTGTAACCGGTATGCCGGAGTTGGGTAAGGATCTTGAGTTTCTGGTCCTGCGATGGAAGGCTTTGGCTGCGGTAGAATCCTCTGAAATTAAGCTGAAATTTGATGTTTTAAGCGATGATGGTGGTATTCCGATTCCGCGGATGGAAAACTACTCGGCTTTTATTCATGTAAATGAATAGTCTATTGGTTTTGTTTTAAAAGGCGTTTCGCTTAAAACCTATTGAAGACGACTGGGTTTGAATAGATGTGCGTATTTAAAAATTTGTATTTGTTTAGCTCCTATGCTTTTTGGGCGTTACCTGATAAGCCCAGGGGCTTTCAGGCCGGGCTATACGCCACTCCGCTGTCGCT
>JAFGWI010000064.1 GCA_016937215.1 Spirochaetales bacterium
ACTATCCGGCAGAAAACGCTTTGGCATGCGATTTTTGAAAAAATCGCATGCCATGCCTTCTATCCCTAACGTGTTAATAGCCGAATTGCGATTTAGCTAAACAAGTGCGATTTGTTTAACGCGACTTGCAAAAAGGGCAGTTCAAAAAGTCAAAATTTTTTGTTTTTTAGGTTTTTTATAAAAAGGATACAATTTCAAAGACACTATACTTTTTGAACAAGCCCGTCATCTATTAATAAATGTGGAGTATTTATTACTCGGCCTTGCAGCCTGCCTGGTCATAATATTTCGCGTTGTTGCTGGATGGTGTGAATGCTCATTGGCATTCACTGTCTGTTTGAATGCTCATTGGCATTCACTTTATCCCTTCAAACGTAAAGAATTGTACCTGTCTTTGGCTGTATCCCGCATTCCGCGGTGAATTTAGGTAATTCCTTATATTGTTCAGCATTAAGGTTTTAACAAAGCAGAGGTTTTGCTATAATCATTATAGTTGCGCATAAATTTCCATATTATCGGATAATAAGTTGCTATTTTACAGCTACCGGCAAATTGCAAATGTCAGCGCTTTTACAATTGGCTTCATTAAGATTTTAGGATTTGCAAAATTGTCTTTTCTATTTCTTTTATACTATAAAAAATTACTATTATAATGCAGAAAGTAGGTTTTCATGTTATTAAAAAGGCAAAAAAAAGCGGTCTTATAAAATAAAAGACCGCTGGTTTTGAAATTTATGGTTAATACTTGGATTAACCTTTTACGCTGCCTAATGTAACACCCTTAATTATGTTTTTTGATAGAACGAAGTAAACAAGCATAAGAGGAATAATGGCAATGGCAACAAGCATATAAACTTTACCATAATCAAATTTCATATAATCCGCGCCACGAAGGTCGGCTATAAGAATAGGTATGGTTTTGTTCAGCTTTGAATTGATAATTAAGGCAGGCATAAAGTAATTATTCCATGCCGCGACAAAAGAGAAAATGGCTTGTACGGCCATAGCTGGTTTAAGTATTGGAAGAACGATGGTGTTAAATGTTCGAATTTCATTCGACCCGTCGATTCGAGCTGCCTCAACTATTTCAAATGGCAAGGTGGCCTGCATGTATTGCAGCATAAAGAAAAAGATAAATGGTGCTGCTATGGCAGGAATAATTAATGGATAAAAAGTATCCATCATTTTCATATCAATTACCAAGCGTAAAAACCCCAGGGCTGAAACTTGTGGTGGCACCATCATGACCATCATGATGAAGCGGAAAGCGACATTTCTACCTTTGAAACGGTACATATGAATCGCGTAAGCGGTCATGGAAGAAAAATAGGTAGATAGAAAAGCGACGAATGTGGAAATAATAACACTGTTTATCAAAGCCCTCAATATGGGGATGTTGTTGTCGCTGAACAGCTCTATGAAGTTTTTAGCAAAAGCTGTACCTGGAACAAGTGAAAAACCCTGCATGATCTGAGCGTGCAAACGGGTCGAGTTGATAACCAGAATAATAAACGGAAACAATGAAATTATTGTGAGGAGCCCTAATACAATATAACAACCTGCTCTTTTAAGGTTTAAAATATGTTTGTCTCTTTTTAGCTGAAGGATGTTGAGTTTTGAATTTTGTTCCAATATCATAGCTATTTCCCTCCCTTTTTGCCTTTTGAATCGTAGTTTTTCATTGTGAAATTGTAAACAACGAAACTTAGCACAGCAGTAAAAATAAAAATAAGAGTAGAAACAGCACCGCCCAGTCCGAAGTTTCTACTGAATAAGTGCTTGTTTAAATACATTATAAGCGTCATGGTTGTTCTGTTTGGTAAACCGTCGCCTTTGGTTAGAATTTGAGGAACATCGAACATCTGTAAACCGCCGATTAAGCTGGTTATCATTACAAAGACGAGAATTGGAAGTAAAAGCGGAAAGATTATTCGAACCAGGATTTGGAAGGGACTGGCCCCGTCTATACGGGCAGCTTCGATTAAACTTTCATCGATTCCCATTATACCTGCCATAAGTAGTATGGTTGTGTTACCATACCACATGAGGAAATTCATTAATGCGATTAATCCTCGGGAAGTGGGTGTCATCGTTAAAAATCTGATCGGAGAATCTATTATGCCGGCATCTATTAGAACGCTGTTGACAGGCCCTATATCGGAAAAAACTATAAACATCAGCATTGAAAAAGCCGCGGCCATGATCAAGTTGGGCATATAGATAACAGTTTTAAAAAATCCTTGAAGCTTCAGTTTTAATTGTGTGCTTGTGAACCATAAAGCCAATAATAATGATATGACAATTTGGGGAACAAAGCCCATGAGCCACATGATAATGGTATTCATCGCGTAGGGCGTAATATCGGATTTTGTCAATATTTCTACATAGTTGGCAAGCCCTACAAAGGTTGGACCAATTTGAGTAAGACCAGATCGGTAGTTTTCGAAGAAACTGTTGTAAAATGTTGATATTAAAGGAATTAATTGAAAAGTTATGTATATGATGAAGAAGGGAGCTAGGAAAAAATAACCCCATTTCGAATAACTGATACTTTTTTTCCTTTTTATTTCGGCTTTAAGCATATCTATCCTCACATAATTTTTTTATCGCAATAAAAAAATAAAAGGCAGAAGGCTGTGCCCTCTGCCTCGAATTTTCTAGTAAATTATTTTTTCAGCTCAGGATATAATTCCAGTACAGCTTTGTAAAAATTGTTCCAGGCTTGATCTTTGGTAATGGTACCATTGAAGTAGTCGCTAAAAGCGAGCTGGATTTTTTCAGACATACCCTGGTCATAAGGGCTGATGTTGCTTCTGTCAATACTCATTGCAGAGTCAAGGAATACGGCAATGTGGTTCTGGCCGCCGAGGAAATCGTAAGAATAGTCGCTGTTCGCGATTTCTTCCATGGCTTTAGCATTGTTTGTGAAATCGCCTAATTCTGTGGCAATGGCTTTGAGAACAGCAGTGTCGCAAGTTAAGGTGTACATAACATCTTTTACAAGTTGGATGTTGTCTGTTCCGGCAGCGCCGCAGATCCATGTACCGCCCCAGCTAAAACCCTGAGGGCCTTTTACAAGACCCCAGTCGCCGTAACTTCCGTTACCAACAGCATTAGGACCTTCTGCATCAGCTTTTGTGTTTGGCTTTAGTACAAAGTCAACGAACCAGCCAGGTCCGAAATAACCTACAACCTTGCCGTTTTTGCCCATTTGAGAGAACATTTCAGCAGACCAGAGGTTGGCTTTGTTGTTGTAGCCTTTTTCTGTGTACATTTTGGTTTGATCAATCCATTTTTCGATTTGTGAATCGATTTTGATTTTGCCGTTTACAACCCATGGGCTTTTCATGTTGTCGGAGAAAACGCGGAATGAATCATCATAACCGCTGACCATGAAATAACCTTTGGCTTTTGCTTTGGCGGCA
Source organism: Spirochaetales bacterium (assembly GCA_016937215.1). Lineage (GTDB taxonomy): Bacteria > Spirochaetota > Spirochaetia > SZUA-6 > JAFGRV01 > JAFGWI01. Next base: position 3,426 of record JAFGWI010000064.1, read on the forward strand.
ACAGCGTCGAATTTGTCCCAGGAGCTAATGGCTTCTTGAACTTTCGCGGGATCATCTGTTCCGATAACATCTTTCATGATAGAGCGTCGGTACATGTAACCAGCTGGACATGCCTGCCAGGAAACACCTTTAAGAACACCCTTGGAATCTGTCATGATGTCTTTTGTGTATTTGTACTGATTCGCGATATCTGCATTTGTTAAACCGATTTTTTTAACATCCAGAGTATAGTCTGTGTCTACGTATTTAAGTGCGTAGTCAGCTTCTACCAGAAAAATGTCGATTTTGTCATCAGCAGTTGCGCTGGATTGCATTAATAAAGCGTCGTCAAGTTTATTCTGGTAAGCATTGTCCTGGTTAGGTGTAATGACCCAGTTAACTGTTACGCCCTCTGGCATTTTGTCTGCGAAGAAAGCGTTGAAACGGTCCTGAAATTCAGTATTCCAAGCATAAATAGTAAGAACCTTACCATTTTCAACAGCTTGAGAATCTCCTTCGGCAAATAGACTTGAAGCAAGGATTAAAAGTAATCCTATTGTCAAGATTTTTTTCATACTGACCTCCTTTTGTAATTGATGGCGACTACATCGCCATATGGGAAAAATAATTTTTCAGTAAATTTTGAATTTACTGAAAATTAAATAACGCTGTATTGTTGTGAAAACAGTGTTATTCAATTTCAATGTTAGATTCTTGAATAAAGAGGGAATTATTAATAGCGCCTGTGAACCAACTTGCCTGTTTTTATGGTCGTTTTATGCAGGAGCTATTGGTAAATCTCCCTATAATCTAATAAAACAATTCTTCTGCCTTGGTAGCTTTAACTAACTAACAGGCGTATTGTCTCACAAGATTTAATTTCTGTCAACTTTTTTAATCAATAATTCGTTAATAAATCTCAAAAACCATGGCCTGGTATATGCTTTTTCGGTAAATCGTTTTTTGTAACCTAACGGGTGAATTGGGATTATTCATTTTACTATTGAAAGTTAGATTGCAGTAAAAATGACGGAAAATGGAGCTTTTTAATTATGTTTCATTTTATGGGGCAGAAGAGTGACAAGCATACTGGTTTTGTTTTGCTGGTTTTTCCGATAATGATAAAAAATATACTTTTTTTTCTCACTTTAAATCTGGGCTGAATTCACCAGAATCATAGGTTTTGCAATTACTTTATTCCGGTTTTATTGTCCTTTAATGTCTTATATTGTTTATTTTTTGCCGTTAACTTGTTTGTTGATTTATTTACTATCCTCAATTTTCCCCTGGTTCTTTATGGGTCATTTGTCCTATGGTATAGGCTTGATTTTTTTGCGGCCAGTAATTGTAATAATGGCTTTATTATCACGATAGCCATTTTTTTGTACTTGTTTAGCCAAATCATTATTTGCCTATAAGCGCGTTAGGGATAGGAGGCATGGCTTGCCATTTTTTCAAAAATGGCAAGCCAAAGCCTTTTTTGCTGGATAATTTCCGGCAAAAAAGCTTCGAAGCGATAGCGGAGTGCCGGATAGCCCGGCCTGAAAGCCCCTGGTACAACAATTCCAAATATAAACCTTTTGTTAAGAATAAAAATTAGCCGATGGTATGAAACTGC
>JAFGWI010000065.1 GCA_016937215.1 Spirochaetales bacterium
AAATTTAGCTTTATATCTCTTGACAAAACAATCAATACTACTTAAATTAAGTAGATCTTTTGCCCTTGTAGCTCAGCCGGTAGAGCACCTCCATGGTAAGGAGGGGGTCGTTGGTTCAAGTCCAATCAAGGGCTTTTCTATATTTTTTTGAGTATTGAGTTTATCAATAGGCAACGATTAAATTTTAAATAAATCTAATAGAGGGGTGGTATTGTCATGGCTAAAGCCAAGAGTGTAGAATTGATCGCGTTACAGTGTTCTGAATGCAAGAGAAAAAATTACACCACTAAAAAGAATAAAAAAAACATGCAGGGAAAGCTTGAATTAAATAAGTATTGTCGTTTTGACAAAAAACATACCTTGCACAAGGAAACAAAAATTAAATAATACGATCTAGGCCAGTAGCTCTAATGGCTAGAGCGCCGGTCTCCAAAACCGGATGTTGTAGGTTCGAATCCTACCTGGCCTGATCTTTTTTTATTTTAGGGGAGCAGCATGAAAAAAATCATTGTTTTTTTTAAAGAAAGCTATGCGGAGTTAAAGAAGGTCATTTGGCCCACACGTGATGAGGTTATTTCTTCTACTCAAGTTGTTATTATCTCTGTTGCAATTATTGCCGTTATTTTGGGCCTTGTCGATATGTTGTTATGGAGAGGTCTCGATATTATTTTCTAAAGGATAAAGAATGTCAAAGGGTTGGTTCGTTGTTCATGCTTATTCGGGACAAGAGAACAAAGTTGAAAAACATATTCGCAAATTAATCGATAGCAAAGAGCTGGGCGATTATCTTTTTGAAGTAAAAGTGCCTTCCGAGGATGTTGTTGAAATGAAAGACGGCAAAAAGAAGGTAATGAATAAAAAATTTTTACCAGGCTATGTTCTGGTAGAAATGGATCTTCCTGATTCAGGATGGAAAATGGTCTGTTCTGAAATTAAGAAAATTCCTGGGGTAACCGGGTTTGTTGGTTTTGGTGCTAATCAGAAGCCAAAAGCTATCAGTCAGGAAGAAGCCAAAGAGATTCTGCAAAAAATAGGTGATATCAAGACTGATAAGGTTTTGAAACCGAAAATGACCTATGCTGTTGGCGAAGTGGTGCGCATTGTTGATGGTCCTTTTAACAGTTTTACTGGCACAATAGAGGAAGTCAATAACGAAAAAGCCAAATTGCGTGTTATGGTCGGAATTTTTGGAAGAGCGACTCCGGTTGAGCTGGAGTTTTTACAGGTAGAGAAAATCTAATATACTAATATTTTCCACAAGTGGAATTGGAGTAGTGATATGGCAAAGAAAAAGATAAAAACTATAATCAAATTACAGGTTCCAGCACAGAAAGCCACTCCGGCACCTCCGGTTGGTCCTGCTTTAGGTCCTCATGGAGTAAGTGCTCCTCAGTTTGTGCAGCAGTTTAATGACCGCACAAAAAAAATGGAGGCAGGATTGACCATTCCTGTTGTGATCACTGTGTTCACGGATAAAACCTTTACCTTCGAAATGAAGACACCGCCGGCCGCGGTTCTTATTCGAAAGGCTTGTAATTTGGAAAAGGGTTCGTCAGAGCCTCATAAAACAAAGGTAGCGACAATTACACGGGCTCAGTTGGAAGAAATCGCAAAAACCAAAATGCCCGATTTAAATGCCAATGATGTTGAAGCTGCTATGAAAATTATTGCTGGAACAGCTCGAAGTATGGGCGTTGTCGCGGAGGGTGTGTAAATGAAGCGTGGAAAAAAGTATCTGAATGCGATTAAAGGTCTTGATCGTGAAGCAACATATTCACTTGATCAGGCATTGCAAAAAGTAAAGGAACTTGCTTTTGCAAAATTTGATGAAACGATTAATGTTGCTTTAAATCTGACCATTAAAAAAGGAACAACTGTTCGCGATACAGTTGTTTTGGCTAATCAATTTGGCAAAGAAAAGAAAATCCTTGTTTTTGCCAAGGGTGAAAAAGCCGATGAAGCGAAAAATGCAGGAGCAACCTATGTTGGCTCTAATGATTTAATAGACAAAATTAAAGATGGTTGGCTGGATTTTGATATTGCTGTGGCTACGCCGGATATGATGAAAGATGTGGGAAAGCTGGGTCCTGTACTCGGCCGAAGAGGATTGATGCCCAATCCAAAAACCCAGACTGTTACCTTCGACATCGCCGGTGCCTTGGCAGAGCTCAAAAAAGGCCGCGTTGAATTTCGAGCGGATAAAACCGGGGTCGTTCAATTAGCTATCGGCAAAGTTTCTATGGAAGTTGATAAAGTAAAAGAAAATGCCGAGCTTATCATCAAGGAAGTGGCTAAGAAGAAACCCTCAGATGTTAAGGCTGATTTTATCAAGTCTATTTCATTTTCATCAACAATGGGGCCTGGTTTTAAAATTAATGTTAAAGACATTTTGTCCTAAGGCAATATGTTGAGGAGAAATCATGTCTGAGAAAACACAAAAGATTCAGAAGTATAAAAGTGATGCGGTGGATAAAATAAAGATCATGGTTCAAGGTGCATCAGATATCATTTTTGCGGACTATCGAGGATTGTCAGTTGAACAGATTACAAACCTGCGCGGAAAGCTTGCTGAAAATGCTGCTGAGCTACGGGTTGTAAAAAATAATTTCACCAAAATCGCGTTACAGGAACTTAAAATGCCAGATGTAGGCGATTCCCTTTTTGGGCCTACAGCAATCGCATTAATTAAAAAGGATTCAGGACCAGTTGCCAAGGCAATGGTGGAGTTTGCGAAGGATTTACCACTTGAGTTAAAGGGCGGTATTGTTGGCGGTCAATTTTTTAATAACGAACAAATAACCGCTTTATCAAAACTTCCTGGACGAGAACAATTATTGGCTTCTTTAATGGGCACAATGAATGCTCCACTCAAGAATATGATGTACGCCATGAATGGTGTTATTGAAAAATTGGTAAGAACAGTTAAGGCTGTTGCTGATCAAAAAAACAACAATTAATTTAGTATTTTAAAAAGCTGTAGAAATTTAATCAAGTTCGAAGAAAGCAAGCTTCTCTTTCGCTGATCGAAAGGTTTTCTTCTATTATAAACTTAAGAACTACAGCGAATTCAATTCATAGGAGAATAAAATATGGCAACTTTATCAAAAGAAGACATTTTAGATGCAATCGCAAATATGACAGTTCTGGAAGTATCCGAGCTTGTTAAGATGATGGAAGACAAATTTGGCGTAACAGCCGCAGCTCCTGTTGCTGTAGCTGCTGTTGGCGTACCTGGTGCTGCTGCCGCTGGCGAAGCTGCTGAAGAAAAAACCGAATTCACTGTTATTCTTAAAACAGTTGATGAAGGCAAAAAAATTCCTGTAATCAAAGTTGTTAAGGCCATCACAGGGCTTGGTCTTAAAGAAGCCAAGGAATTGGTTGAAGCCGGTGGAAAAGCAATCAAGGAAGATATTTCCAAAGAAGATGCTAACAAAATCAAGAAAGAAATTGAAGAAGCCGGAGGAGTTGTTGAGATCCAATAAATGATTTTAAAAATTAAGATCGTGAATATCAAAACTCATATTGCCATCGGGACGAATTTGTCCTGATGGCTAAATTTGTAAATTTAGGGGGAGATAGATGATACTCGACAAGACCAAGGCAATAAATCGCAAGTATCTAGGGACTGACTTTCAAGATGTTATGCCTATGCCCAATCTTATAGATATACAATTAGCATCATATGAAAATTTTCTGCAACGCGAGAGATTTTTAGCAGGAGAACCACCATTGCGTCAGGGCGTGGAAGCTGTTTTTCAGGACACCTTTCCAATAGAAAGTCCTAACGGTGAAATGATACTCGAATATTGTGGTTATTCATTAAATGAAGATGGGCAAAAATTAAGTGAATTTGAGTGCAAGGAAAAGGGATTAACCTTTTCTATACCTATCAAGGCAAAAATTAACTTAATTTTTCTGCAAACCGGTGAAATTCGTCAAAAAGAAATTTATATGGGTGATATTCCTGTAATGACAGACAGGGGCACTTTCATTATAAATGGTGCTGAGCGAGTTGTTGTAAGTCAAATTCATCGATCTCCTGGTGTTATTTTTTCTTATGATAAGGGTGTTTATTCATCAAGAATAATTCCTTATAAAGGTTCTTGGTTGGAATTTGAAATTGATCAAAAGCGCGATCTGGTTTTCACAAAAATCGACCGTAAAAAGAAAATTCTTGTGACCATGTTTTTACGCGCTCTAGGTTATGATACCCGTGAAAAAATAATCGAAATTTTTTACAAAACCAAAAAAGTGAAACTGTCGGATCGCGGCGAGGAAAAAGAAAAATTGCTTGGCGCTGTTTTTTCTAAAGAAGTAACTGTTGATCAGGATGGTGAAGAAAAAAGATTATACAAAGCAGGTGAGAAAATCCACCCTCATGATATAGAGGAACTTATTCATCAAGGCGTGAAAACAATTGAAATTATCGATTTTGAACATGCTCAATCTTTGCATTCTCCAATAATTCTCAATTGTTTTGAACGAGAGGACATGAAATTCCTCAAAGGTGATCCTGATAAAATTGAACCCTCAAAGGATGACGCCATTTCCCATGTTTATTCTATTATAATGCCTGGCGAGCCAATAACCATCGAAAGCGCTGAAAAAGATTTACAGACTATGTTTTTTAGTCCACGGCGTTATGATCTTGGGCGAGTGGGGCGGTATAAATTAAACAAGAAATTTGATTATAGCGAACCTGTAAAATCTCATACACTTATAAAAGAAGATATTACGAATACCATTTTTTATTTGTTAAAAGTATATATCGGAGATGCCAATGTCGATGATATTGACCATCTTGGAAATCGACGAATCAGATCAGTCGGTGAGTTGCTGGCCAATCAATTGAAGACAGCCTTTATGCGAATGGAACGAATCGCAAAAGAACGTATGTCTTTGAAAGAAGTCGAGACAATCAAACCTCAGGATCTTATTTCAATTAAGCCTATTGTGGCCGCTATCAAGGAATTCTTTGGGTCCAGTCAATTGTCACAATTTATGGACCAAGTCAACCCCTTATCGGAACTGACGCATAAACGAAGATTAAATGCCTTGGGGCCGGGTGGTTTATCCAGAGACAGGGCTGGTTTTGAGGTTCGCGATGTGCATTATACCCATTACGGCCGAATGTGTCCGATAGAAACACCGGAAGGCCCTAATATTGGTTTGATTGTATCTCTGGCAAATTATACAAGGGTAAATGATTACGGATTTCTGGAAAGTCCCTATCGTAAAGTTATAAATGGCAAGGCGACAAAAGAGATCGAATACCTGTCTGCCATGGATGAAGAAAAATATTTTATCGCTCAGGCCAATGCGGCTATTGACGCTGATGGGAATTTTTTAGAAACTTTAATTCCTTGCCGCAAGGGCGGAGATTACACCACCCGGTCTTCTGATGTTATTCATTATATGGATGTTTCACCAAAACAAGTTGTTTCTGTTTCTGCTTCTTTGATTCCTTTTCTGGAGCACGACGATGCTAACCGAGCGCTCATGGGTTCTAACATGCAGCGACAAGCCGTGCCATTACTTGCGCCAGAACCCCCTCGCGTGGGAACTGGAATGGAAGCCAAAACAGCATATGACTCCGGGGTTATGGTTATTGCAAAACGGGCAGGAACAGTTGTCTATGTTAAATCCGATTTGATCTACATCAAACCTGATGAGGCAAAGAACGAAGAGGATATCGATATTTATCGCATGTTCAAATTCAAAAGGACCAACCAGGACACCTGTTTTAATCAGAAACCTATTGTTAAACATGGTATGCATGTTGATAAAGGCGCTGTCTTAGCCGATGGTCCTGGTACTTATAAAGGCGAATTGGCATTAGGGCGAAACGTTTTGGTCGCTTTTATGCCCTGGAATGGTTATAATTACGAGGACGCCATTTTGATATCTGAAAAAATTGTTAAGGAAGATATCTTTACATCTATTCATATCAAGGAATTCAGCGTAGAGGTTCGGGAAACCAAATTAGGTCCTGAAAAAATTACTCGCGATATACCGAATACTAATGAGCGTTCTTTTGAACAGCTTGATGAAGAGGGGATTGTCCGGGAAGGCGCAAAGGTTAAATCCTCCTCCATCCTTGTTGGAAAAGTGACGCCAAAAACCGAGACCGATTCTACACCGGAATTCAAATTGCTCAATTCGATTTTTGGAGAAAAAGCAAAAGAGGTGAGGGATACGTCATTGCGTGTTCCCCATGGTGTTGAAGGTACGGTTATTGACGTTAAGCGTTTGCGACGTGCCGATGGTGATGATCTGGATCCTGGCGTAATTGAAACAGTAAAGGTTTTGATTGCAACCAAGCGCAAGCTTCAGGAAGGTGATAAAATGGCCGGTCGTCATGGTAACAAGGGTGTTATTGCCCGTGTATTGCCTGAAGAGGATATGCCCTATATGGCCGACGGTACTCCAGTTGAAATCGTACTCAATCCTTTAGGTGTGCCTTCTCGTATGAATATCGGTCAGATTCTTGAGACAGAATTGGGTTGGGCTGCTGTTAATCTTGATGAATGGTACGCCACACCGGTGTTCCAGTCAGCAACTGGCAGCCAGATAGAGGGTAAGCTCACTGAAGCAGGTTTGCCGACTAATTCAAAAATAACTCTTTACGATGGCCATACTGGTGAAGCCTTTGAGAATAATGTAAATGTCGGTTATTTGTATATGTTGAAACTTCATCACCTTGTTGATGATAAAATACATGCCCGGTCTACGGGTCCTTATTCGTTAGTTACGCAACAGCCGTTAGGCGGTAAAGCCCAATTTGGCGGACAAAGATTGGGAGAAATGGAAGTATGGGCTCTCGAAGCATATGGTGCTGCTAATACTCTGCAAGAATTGTTAACAATCAAATCTGATGATATGGCAGGTCGTGCGCGGATTTACGAGAGTATCGTTAAGGGCGAAGTCTCTTCTCCTGCAGGTATACCTGAATCCTTTAATGTATTGATTCAGGAACTAAGAGGTTTAGCACTGGATATCAGAATTTTTGATGCCAGAGGCAAGCAGGTAGCGCTTACAGAGAGAGATGAAGAACTGATCACCCAGCAGGGTAGCCAATTCTAGGAGGAAGTTAAAGAATGAGAGATATTCAGGATTTTGATAGTATAATGCTAAAACTAGCCTCGCCGGAACAAGTCCGAGCTTGGTCTTATGGTGAGGTCAAAAAACCTGAAACCATCAATTACAGAACTCTTCGTCCAGAAAGGGACGGATTATTCTGCGAAAGAATTTTTGGTACAACAAAAGAGTGGGAGTGTTATTGCGGCAAGTTCAAATCCATTCGTTATAAAGGTGTTATCTGTGATCGCTGCGGGGTTGAAGTTACCCATTTTAAAGTTCGACGAGAGCGGATGGGGCACATTGAATTAGCTTCTCCAGTTTCACATATATGGTATTATCGTTCAGTGCCATCCCGAATGGGGCTGCTTCTTGATTTGACCTTGGCGTCCTTAAGATCGATTTTGTATTACGAGAAATACATTGTAATCGATCCAGGTGACACTGATCTCAAAAAAATGGAGGTTCTCACTGAAGAGGAATATAATGAAGCAAAAGACCGATATGGAATGGCATTTACTGCCGGTATTGGGGCTGGAGCAATTAAAGTTCTTCTTGAGTCTCTTGATCTTGAGGCCCTTAGCGCGGAACTCCGCCAGGTAATGATAGATAAGGGCAGCAAGGTGGATAAGCGCCTTCTGAAAAGAATCGAAATTGTTGAGAACTTCAGCGAATCAGGAAATCGTCCTGAATGGATGATTCTTGATGTTATCCCGGTTATTCCCCCGGAATTACGACCCATGGTACAATTGGATGGCGGGCGATTTGCCACCTCTGATTTAAACGATTTGTATCGTCGGGTGATCAATCGAAATAACAGGCTTAAAAGGCTTCAGGCTTTGAATGCGCCTGATATTATTATCAGGAATGAAAAAAGAATGCTTCAGGAAGCTGTTGACGCTCTTTTTGATAATTCCAAAAAGCGACGTGTTGTAAAGGGCGCGTCAAATCGTCCATTAAAATCCCTTTCAGATATGCTGCGCGGAAAGCAAGGGCGTTTTCGTCAAAATTTGCTTGGTAAACGTGTGGATTATTCCGGTCGTAGTGTCATCGTGGTTGGACCTGAATTAAAACTTCATCAATGCGGGTTACCTACAAAAATGGCTCTTGAATTATTTAAGCCCTTTATCATGAAAAAGCTTGTTGAAAAAGACGTTGTTTACAACATTAAAAAAGCTAAAACCATGGTTGAACAAGAAACCCCCGAAGTTTTTGCGGTTTTGGATGATGTTGTTAAGGAACATCCTGTATTGCTCAATCGAGCCCCAACGCTGCATCGATTAGGTATTCAAGCCTTTGAACCCTGTCTGGTTGAAGGAAAAGCTATAAAACTCCACCCCTTGGTGTGTCATGCTTTTAATGCTGACTTTGATGGTGACCAGATGGCTGTGCATGTGCCATTAACACAGGCCGCGAGGATAGAGTGCTGGACACTTGTGCTTTCATCCAAAAACCTGCTTGACCCGGCTAATGGAAACCCGATAGCTGTTCCGACTCAGGATATGGTATTGGGAATCAATTATTTGACAAAACAACGAGACGGCGCAAAAGGGCATGGACGGTATTATTCCTCCTTTGAGGAAGTGGAAATGGCCCTTGGAGCCAAGGCTTTGGATTATCAGGCATTAATAAAAATTAAAATCAACGAAAAATGGGTTGAAACAACCCCTGGGCGGTTGATATTTAATGATAATGTACCTGGTGATTTCCCTTATATGAACTATGAATTCGATGAGAAAGAATTACATAAAATAATTGCTAAATGTTACAAAGATCGTGGTTCTCATATTACTGTAAAGATGTTGGATGCTATTAAAAGTCTGGGCTTTAAATATGCGACTGTGTTCGGAGCAACCATTGGTATGGAGGATATTGTTATCCCCGAGAAAAAGAAAGACCTGATTGATAAAGCCAATTCGAAGGTTGAAGAGATTCAGAATCAATATTTACAAGGTCATATTACCAATGAAGAACGCTATAACCGAGTTGTTGAAGTCTGGAGCGCGACCAACGAACAAGTAACAAACGAAATGATGATTAAGCTCAAAGGCGACAAGGACGGCTTTAATCCAGTTTACATGATGGCTAATTCAGGTGCTCGAGGAAGTCGAACCCAGATCCGTCAGTTGGCGGGAATGCGCGGTTTAATGGCAAAGCCTTCAGGCGATATCATTGAATTACCTATTCGTGCTAATTTTAAAGAGGGCCTTTCGGTTATTGAATTTTTCATTTCAACCAATGGCGCTCGTAAAGGTCTAGCTGACACGGCATTGAAAACAGCTGATGCCGGATATTTGACAAGACGATTGGTTGATATTGCCCAAGATGTTGTTATAAATGAAGAAGATTGCGGAACAATCAATGGTATTGAGCGCAGCGCGATAAAAGACGGCGAAGAAATCGTTGAATCCTTGCGTGATCGTATTGTTGGCAGGTTTACTCTGGAACGCGTTAAGCATCCTATTACAGGCGAAATTATCATTGACGTCAATCAGGAGGTAACAGATGAGATCTCCGAAAAAATCGAAGAAGCGGGTATTGAAAAGGTCAGGATTCGAACGAGTCTTACCTGTGAGGCTAAACATGGTGTATGTATGCGCTGTTATGGTCGAAACTTGGCTTCAAATCGAACTGTTGATATTGGTGAAGCGGTAGGAATTATTGCTGCTCAGTCTATTGGTCAGCCTGGAACCCAGTTAACCATGAGAACCTTTCATATTGGTGGTGCTGCGACTAAAATCAGTGAAGAAAATCGAATTTACTTAAAGTATCCTGTTTTGATTAAGCAAGCTTCAAAAAACTATGTTGTATTGAATAATGGAAATTATTTGTATACTCGAAAAGGTTCATTGGTTGTTAATCGAATTTTTCAGGATATTAAAATCGAGAAAAACGACAAGGTTTTTATTGAAGATGGTCAACAGGTTATTCGAGGTCAGGAAATACTTGAGCGAAATGGCGAGCTCATAACTACAAATGACATAGCCTATGTTGAGTATAAGAATAATCGTATTTTGCTTATTGCGCAAGACCAGAAAATTGAAATTCGAAACGGCTCCGAATTGATTGTAAAAGAAGGGGATATCGTCGACGCCAATGAATCGATTGCCTTTTTTGACCCTTTTAGCGAACCCATTATTGCTGAAACCGATGGAATCGTCAAATTCGAAGATATTATTTTAGGGACAACCTTAAAAGAGGAAATAAACGAGGATACCGGTAAAATAGAAAAAAAGGTAACCGAATTCACTCTTGAGTCTTTACAACCCCGGATTCTGCTGGTTGACGACAATGGAAGAGAAGTTGCTTCATATTTCTTGCCTGGTTCTGCTTACTTAAACGTAGATGATGGTGATAAAATTCACGCGGGATTAACTTTAGCTAAATTGTTAAAAGAAAGTGTGAAAACAAGGGATATTACAGGTGGTTTACCTCGAGTTGGTGAGTTGTTTGAATCACGTAAACCAAAAAATCCGACCATTTTATCTAAAATCTCGGGAAAGGTCCTTTTTAAAGGAATAGTTAAAGGCAAAAGAAATATTATTGTAGAAGACCCCTATGGAAACGAATACAAACACCTCATTCCTATGGGAAAACACCTTTTGATTCGAGATGGTGACGAGGTTCAGGCAGGTGAGCCATTGTGCGATGGCAATATAGATCCCCATGATATCTTGCAAATCCTTGGTGAAAACGCTTTGCAAAGTTACCTGGTGAATGAAATCCAGGAGGTTTATCGATTACAGGGTGTAAACATAAATGATAAACATATTGGTGTTATTATTCGTCAGATGATGCGAAAAGTGGAAATTATCCAGGTTGGAGATACTAATTTCATCTTTGGCCAGCAAGTGGACAAGCATAGTTTTCATGAGGAAAATAAAAAGGTAATCCGAGAGGGCGGCCAACCAGCTATTGCTCAGCCATTAATTCTGGGAATAACCCGAGCTTCCTTAAATATTGACAGTTTTATTTCAGCTGCTTCTTTCCAGGAAACAACAAGGGTTTTGACAAACTCTGCAATTGCTGGTAGCGTGGACCATTTGCGCGGCTTGAAAGAAAATGTCATAATCGGCCATCAAATTCCGGCGGGAACCGGCATGCGATATTATCAAAATGTGAAACTATTTGATGAAAATCAGGAAGACCTGGATGTTTCTGTTAATAAAATCCTTGAGGAACGAAGCAAGGAAAAGGAAATTGAACAGGAAGCAGAAGAGGGCACTGGTTTGACCCTTGTTTGAATAAGAAATGCTGTTTGAATAACATTTATATGGTTGTTGTCCGGCGTTACCCTGGAACCTTCGGTATCCAGGGTCGGGCTTTCCGTTACTCCGGCTACCGCCTCCGAAGGTTTTTGCCCTGAAAATATCAGGGCAAAAACGCTTTGTAAACCTGGTTTTGAAAAACCAGGTTTACATAACTCCAATCCCTAACGCATCTTATCGGGAATCTTTTATAAAACATCTTTTTTTTACCATAGCTAAAACAAACCTGGTGAAAGCATTGAGGGGCGAGGCGTTTTCGGGCTGAACAATTGAACTTTTGCTTACTCCAAAAAGATGTGCATCTTTTGTGGCGATTAGTTTGGATTTTTTTCTTTATAAATAGCTTATTTAGCCGTTTTTTTGATTATATTGCTTTGTGAAATGCTGTTTAGTATCACATATTTTCTATTAGCTTAAGAATTTATTAAAAAAAAGTTTAAAAAAATTGTAAAAACTATTGCATAAGAATCTTAATTCTGATAAATTCACAGGAAATTCGGGATGGTTACCAGAAATGTCTGGAGTGGGGAATGAACATTTCTCTCACAGCGGGTCTGGATGTAAAAAAAATCGAGATTAATCAACTAGAAAAGCAATCATTTTCTTATAAATGAAAGGGAAAAGATTGACTTTTTTTTACTATGTTGGTAAGATCGCATACTCTTTTTTTGAAAGGATAGGTTAAGTATGCCAACTATAAATCAATTAGTCCGTATTGGACGAAAAACAGTTAAAAAGAAAACAAAGTCAAGAGCTTTGGAGTCTTGTCCTCAAAAAAGAGGAGTTTGTACTCGTGTTATGACTGTTACGCCGAAAAAACCGAATTCTGCTTTAAGAAAAGTAGCTCGTGTGCGATTGGTAAACGGCTATGAAGTAACAGCTTATATTCCAGGTATTGGGCATAATCTCCAAGAACATTCTGTTGTTCTTATTCGAGGGGGAAGGGTGAAGGACTTACCTGGTGTTAGATATCATATTGTGCGTGGTGCAAAAGATACACTTGGTGTTGATGATCGGCGAAAAGGTCGTTCTAAATATGGTACTAAAAAGCCAAAAGCTTAAATGATAGGAGTGGGTAATGCCTAGAGGTAAAATAACTCAGCGAAAAAAAATAGAACCAGATCCAAAGTACAGAAGTTTGGTTATCTCAAAATTTGTTAATCGAATGATGCTTCAGGGAAAACGTTCAGCGTGCTTGAGTATAATCTATAAATCGTTAGATATAATAAAGGACAAAACCGGCGAAGATCCGCTTGGGGTATTTTTAAAAGCCCTTGATAATATCAAGCCTGTGGTTGAGGTAAAATCCCGACGTGTCGGAGGTTCTACTTATCAAGTGCCGGTGGAAATTAAAGAAACAAGACGTGATGCGTTGGGTATGCGTTGGCTAATCAGTTTTTCAAGAGGTCGTAGTGGAAAGTCTATGGCCGAGAAATTGAGCGCTGAAGTACTTGATGCGTTTAATTCAACAGGGTCTGCTTTTAAAAAGAAAGAAGACACTCATAGAATGGCCGAGGCAAATAAGGCTTTTGCTCATTACCGTTGGTAAGGGAATATGTTAGATTAGAAAGTAAAACTTTCTAATATTGATTTTTATAGCTGTAGTTTTAGGAGGAAAAAAATGGCTAAAGAAAAATTTACGCGAACGAAAGAACACCTCAATGTTGGTACAATTGGTCACGTAGACCATGGAAAAACAACTTTGACGGCTGCTATAACAATGTATTGTGCTAAAAAGCATGGTGATAAATTAATGAAATACGAAGATATTGATAATGCACCAGAAGAAAAAGCACGAGGAATAACGATTAATACGCGACATGTTGAGTATCAGTCAGATAATCGTCATTATGCTCATGTAGACTGTCCTGGCCATGCTGACTATATTAAAAACATGATCACTGGTGCAGCCCAGATGGATGGTGCTATTCTCGTAGTATCTGCGCCTGATAGTGTAATGCCTCAGACTCGTGAACATGTTCTTCTTGCTCGACAGGTTGAAGTACCGTCAATTATCGTATTCTTGAATAAAACTGATCAGGTGGATGATCCTGAATTGATCGAACTGGTAGAAGAAGAGGTTCGTGATTTGTTGAAAGAATACAAATTTGATGGTGATAATATTCCAATCATTAAAGGCTCCGCGTTTCAAGCAATGGATAATCCAGATGATGAATCAAAGACAAAATGTATCGGTGAACTTCTTAATGCTATGGATAGTTATTTTAAAGTACCAGAGCGGGCAATTGATCAAGCTTTCTTGATGCCAATAGAAGACGTTTTTTCTATTTCAGGTCGAGGCACTGTTGTAACGGGAAGAATTGAAAGAGGAATCGTTAAAGTAGGCGAAGAAATCGAAATTGTCGGTATTAAAGATACTAAGAAAACAGTTGTTACTGGTGTTGAAATGTTTAATAAGCTTCTTGATGAAGGCCGAGCTGGCGATAACGTCGGTACTCTTCTTCGAGGTGTTGACAAAAAAGAAGTTGAACGCGGTCAGGTTTTAGCAAAACCGGGAAGCATCACACCCCATAAAAAAGTAAAAACCCAAGTGTATGTTCTTACAAAAGAAGAAGGTGGTCGACACTCACCATTTTTTAGTGGTTATAGACCTCAATTTTATTTCAGAACAACAGACATTACCGGTTCTGTGAGCTTACCTGCTGACAAGCAAATGGTAATGCCTGGTGATAATGTTGAATTAGATGTAGAATTGATCAACACAATTGCTATTGAAAAAGGTCTTCGCTTTGCTATTCGTGAAGGTGGACGAACTGTAGCTGCTGGTGCTGTTACGGAAATAATTGAATAATAGATGATTTAATGCTCTCTAGACTGATGTTATTTGAGGAGAGCTGCTCATATTGAGGAGGAGAAATGATAAAAGAGAGGATTCGAGTTCGACTCAGAGGATTTGATATTGAATTGATTGACCAGAGTTCTAAAGCGATAGTTCAGACTGTACTCAAG
>JAFGWI010000066.1 GCA_016937215.1 Spirochaetales bacterium
ATACATGATAAAAATATCCGACCAGGCCGGTATAAAGCTCTCCATATGATTATTATAACGCGAAACAAAGGGCTTGGGCAAGCTGCGGGCCTAAATTTGAAATAGATTTAATTACTCTCGACTTCTTGTTATTAACACAAAAATTAAGGACCAATGGAAAACCGATAAGTAAGCCCCAGGATCTTTGCCTTCAAAATGACCGAACAATATAAGGCCAATCAATTTTTAAAGAGCAGCCATTGGACATCGGACCTCGTCTCAACGCGGGCACTGGATACCAACTCCGATTCGATTATCGAAAATTATGAGCAGTTTTATGCCACTGAAATGGACATCATCAACCGTGTCAACAACACCAAACTAAGAATAAAAAAAGACCTCAACTACATGGCCAATTACCCCCTGAATCCTGACTCTGATATCACTGATCACCGTCCCTTTTTACCCGGTCTATATGCTGACACACCAACAGGGTACAAAAATTCAGCTGAAAGCCTTTATCAGCCCGATAAATCTGCTGGAATTGACAGCAAAGGGCTAGTCAGCGGTGCCTTATCAATGGCTGGAATAGGGGGTGTCATGAACATCTTTAACCAAGATATATCCCAAAATCTTGGGGCCTATTACAGCATGTCAAATGAGCTCCCTGGTTTGGATGATAATGGCAAACCTGCCTTTTACATTAGTAAAGAAAACAGCATTTTAACCGGCGATTACTGCTTATCAAAAACAGATATTGAAAGAACCACCATTCTTGTCCCCGATGTATCATTAATACAAAAAGGGGATTTACTTGTAAATTATATGGCGGACAACGAGCTTCACCTTGGCGTCATTGTGGATTTCCCCTGGGCCAAGGATTCTGATAAAAAACCGGGATATGGAGAGGATCTTGGGACCATATGGGACGAGATCTATGTTGTTTCTGTACGAAAAGGCTTTCAGACCGTTGTGCTGGGCACATGGGGAAATGGGGGCAATATCTTTTCAGGTTTTAGCGAGAATCCTGAAACCTATCAGATCAGACGATTAGTCAAGCAACAATCGGCCAATCTGTCCCGGGGGGCTAAAAAGGAAGACTGGGATGTTACTGGTTTCATTCCAAAACGAATTTACACCAATTATCCGGCACCCAATACCTACCCCATTGGGCATGCTCGAACCAATGTCTATTACCCCTATGTTGAAAACCTCACACCACAAGGCGCCTATGATACTTTAAACAATGTGAATCATGATGTGGAGTATCACCGTGCACGTATAGGGGTACTCGACAGAATAAGAAACGGGGCCTTTTCCTATGAAAAAAAACAGAACAAGACAGATTCGGAAAATGAAAAATGGGGGCCGGTTTCTGAAAATCTTTTTTATTGGGATTATTTACCTCCAACATCCTTTGAAAACAAATGGGCCCAGTCACCCTTTGGACCCGATGAAAAAATGGATGTTGTTGGCATTACTGGCTGGAGAGATTTAGGTTGGAGAAAATTTGAAGGATACAAGGACGCGATTCATCCTGAAAAAGATATCGAAGCACAGTTGATAGACTATCATACTGCCATCGATATTACCTACCCCAATTCGAGTGAATCCTTTCTTCATCCTCTATATGCTCCGGAAGATGGCATTTTTTATATTTTTGGGAATGAGAACAGCACAATTTTACAAGTTAATAAAGAAGAAAATGATGAAGCTGATAAACTACTAATGAACGATTATCGAGACTCTTCTGCAGGTTTTATTACTGTATTTATCAGCAATAAGAAAAATACTCAAGATACAACCAAAAGCCGAGTCTATTTATTTACCCACTGTGGACCACCTCATGCAGGTCAAAATACGGTATATGATCCGCCAAAACCTGATGCAGATTTTGCATCAACTTTGCAATTATTTAAAGACAGGTTTGAATCCGAATATCCCGGTGTCCCCTATCCTGATTCCTATGATAAAGCTATTCCAGTTAAAACCGGACAATGGATAGGCCTTTTAGGACAAAGAGGGGCCGCCATATCAGTTCATTCCCATCTGGAAGTATTCGAATATTTTGAAAAGGATGAAGCCTTTCTTGACAGCTGGAACCCCAAAAAGAAAGATGCCCAAGGAAACTGGATACCCGATGGCATTCAGTTTAATGCTTTTGGAAAATGGAAACGGATAAACCCCTTAACACTCTTCAGAAAAAAAGATTATAATTCCATTCCAGATTATCATGATAATGTCCAAAATTTACGGGATTTAAGTGATTTTTCCCAGGAAGAGATGGATAAAGTATTTAGAACCTGGGACAATCGGATAGACAAGGAGTAATTATGAAGAATCTCATTTTTTTAGGAATATTTTTATTTGTATCTGGATTAATATTTAGTAATTCAATATTTAAATTCCCCATAATAGATGAATTAAGTTTTGGTTACTCATCTAATTCACCATTTTTATACGAGTACGACAATAATTTTTATTTTGAAGGTTATAGTAAAAAAGCACCAACTGGTATCTACAAAATTGATTTGGCTAAATCCAAATTAACTTTTGTTACCGAAACAACACGAATCTATTGCCTGGTCGACTCACGCTTCTACATCCAATACACCAAAAACAGCTTCCCCAAATACGGCTTCTACAACCTCCAGGGCGATTATATTGGTGGATTTTCCGGTTACAAAGAGATACAGTCAAAAGGATTTGGCTACTTTCCCCTGGTGTATTATCAGGAGAGCATCACATTCTCAAGCGGCCAGGAAATGCCCTCGGGTGAAGAAATGGCCTTTTCAAACAATATACCCATCAGATTCAGCGGCGTCTATTCTATAGGCGGGTCCTATGCCCAATTTGAAAATTATTTATCCAACGGGAATTTCATCAGCATCTCCCCCGATAAAATGCACCTTATTGAGCGTGATGACAGATCATCGGTCAAAATCCTGAAAATTACACCCTTCTCTGACCGCATGACGAATGATTATAAAATCCCCGATCCTCAGGTTATTCTTGAACTCAAGCGCAATTACGGCACAGCCTTTGACTTCGACTCGCAGTTTATCACCAGTTCCCTCTTCATATCCATGATCAATTACGGCCGTTTTTCACTTTACCACATCGAAAAGGGCCTGATCGATGAATTCACCTTTCAAGCCAATGGGGAGGATATCGAAAAACGCCTGAAATTTTCCAAAGACCTGACACGGGCCATGGCTGGGAAATCCCTGGTGGACACCAGTGAATTCAAAAACTATCTTGTTAAAAAGGGCCTGCTTTTCAAGGAAACCACTGGCACCATACTAAGCGATAATATTGAAGCTTTTGAAAATGCCAACATCCACGGAAAGGTCCAGGGAAAACTGAAAAGCGGAACCGAAGTGAAAGTAATAGACCAATCAGGCGCAAAGGACACCTTTGAGGGTAAAACCGATTACTGGTACCAAATCCAAAGCGATAAAATCATTGGCTGGGTATTCGGAAGCCACCTTGCCTTTGAAGGTAAAAACCAGAAAATCAGCGATGACTCAAACCAGGCCAAACCCGAAAAAACA
>JAFGWI010000067.1 GCA_016937215.1 Spirochaetales bacterium
GGATACTAGTTATTAAAAATGATTAATACTAGTCGTTTGTTTAGTAGTTTTAATCGAATTTTATAATTTTGAGGTGCGGAAAGTGGGGTATACAGCGGTTCCTTTTGCTTTTAGAATAATCTGTCCAGTGTTTTTATTAAAATCACTAAGTTTTATTAATTTTTTATTGGTAATTGAACCAATAACCATCCAGCCTTTTTTGAATTCGTCGCCATCTGATATTGGATAATCAAGTAACTTTTCATATTCTTTTTCATCGCCTTTAGTTATTTCTGCACCTTGAACATTTGTAGAATCAAGATTTGCGTATATATTTATTTCCTTATTGGAAAGATCAAAAAGTTTTTTTATTAATTGTTCCGGATCTTCATTTGCTGCTTTGCATCCTCCAAATATAAAGTTCCCTTTTGGTTTTACTTTCTCTATTAGCTTAAGAAGAGCATTTATTTCGCGATACATAATATAATCATCAAAAAGAGTACATGAATAATCGGATGCAATATGTTTTTCAATGGCTTCACCATTTATTTTCAGGTCAGCATTCTTTCCCTCATTGAGTGTTATAAATTCGTCGACAATTGATCCATCGTAACCATGTGTTTGTATATAAATTGATTCAGGTTGAAAATCTCCAATACTATTTAAATTATTTACAAAACCTTTATGTTCCAAAATAAACCAGTTTTCATTTTGTTTAATTTTATCAATGAAATGGTTAGGGCAAAACATTATATTGGGTTTATTAATATTAATAGATTGACCAGTTTCTATATCTTCAAAATTTAAATTTAATTTCTCTTCCGTAATAAGTTCGAATTTAGTTGTTATCGATTCACCGAATACAGGTTCAATTATTAAGCTTGTTACTTCTTCGTTTTCATTCAATGGTAAGGTCTGCCATTCATTGAAATTGGAGGATATAGGTATGTCTTGATTTTTATTTCGGATAATAAATTTAGTATAGAAAAGAGTGTTTATTTGTTCCATTTGGTCTTCAATAAATGGTTGCGGAGAATTCTGTATGTCATTATAAATATCAATATCAAATATGTTTACTATAAAATCAAGTTTTGGATTTTCCTTAATAACTGGTAGTGGATATATTTTTAAAAAATTAAACTGAATACTTAATCCATTTCTTTTTAAATTATTTTTTTTTGGAGAATCGTAGTAAATTTGTGGCATTGATTGTTTAAATTTAACTATGATTTCTCTTTTAACAGATATTTTTTTATCATCATTGTCAGTTTTCGAACTTTCCCAGTTAACAACAACATTTGGATCCTCAATATCTGGTTCGTAAATAAACATACATCCTTTTTCAGATTTAATACCTTGCTTCCATTTAACATTTTTTAATAAAAAAAATTCACCTTTATTGTTAGAACGAACAGAAAATAATGTGAAATTGCTTTGTTTTCCAAAGTATTTAATTTTATGGATTTCTGAGATAGTTGATGTTTCGTTAGCTTTTAGATCTAGTTGTTTCCATTCGTCACTTCTAAACCCTTTAAAAAAAATAGTTTTTGGATTTTTTTTCCAATCATCTAAAGTTAAATTTAATTCACTAAAATCATCCTTCTTTTTAACACCTTCTATTATAATTATTCCAAATGATATTGAGTATTTTGTACTAGCCGCTATTTTTATTGTATTCAGGCTTTTTGGTTGTAATAATATCTTTTCCTGCTCTCGGCTCCGGCTTATACTAATGGTTTCACTCATACATCATTCCTCATTACTGGTTTCTTCCTCTGGATCATCGAGATTTTCTTCCTCCACAATATCAGGAAAAAGCACAAAACACCTTTTCACATGAATCCCCTCTATTCGGATAAACCCCTTATCATCCAGATTCCCTGAATCTATTTTCATATCATCTTCATCATAGAGTACGTAGCGTTCTCCTGACATTGGCTCATCATTTTCATCAAGAAACTCGATTTCGCGCCAATCGCTTAGTTCCAGCACTTCACTCTCTTCTTCCAGTTCAAATTCCTCTGAACTGATCACATAAAAATATTCCGGCAGTGTATAGCCTTTTTCGCTCTTTTCCTCTTCGCTGTTCGTGTCATCTTCATCCTCTGTGTAAACAACGGTCCAGGGCCATTCCACTTTGCCCTCTGTTACTGTCACATTTTTCTTCTCTATTTCATCGTGATTATTGTCTTCATCATACTCCCAAATGGTGATCAGAACAGATTTTCCTTCTGGAATATCCTCAACTTCTGCTGAAATAAGAACTTCCTCATCAACCATGGCTCCGGTTACTTCTTCACCATCTTTAAACCATTTCAGTTTTTTCGCGCCGGGAAAAAGGCTTTTGAATTTTTCCTTAAGTTCCTGGAGGAATAATTTGATTTCCTTGAATTTGTCACTGATATACAGGAAAATATTGTCTATGGTTGCGCGTATATCATTGATGATTCCTTCAATTATGGCCCTGATGCGAGGCACGGCTTCCTTGACTTGAGCGATCAATTTGTTTTTAGCTTCTCTTGTGATATCCTCGCATTTGTCAATATCAAAAATATTGCTCGCGATTTCATTTCGGGCTTCAATAACCGTATTTTCGATTTCCGATTTGATGCTCGATGCTTCCTCTTCAATCTGCTGCCTGGCATTGAGGATTTTCTGTTTTATGTCTTCAATTTTTTGTTTGGTTTCATCTAATTTAGCTTGCACTTCATCGATTTGGGCCTGGACTTTATCGAGTTTTTCCTTGGCTTTGGTTTTGATTTTTTCAACAGCCTCGTTCATCATGGTTTCGGCATCGCTGATTTTGATGTCGTACTTTTCAAGGCGTGAATCCATTTTTGATATTTTGGCTTCTGCCTTGGTTTTCAGTTCTTCCAGCTTGGCTTCCGCTCTGTTTTTGGCTTCGCCTTCAAGCCCGGCAACACGCTGTTTGGTTTCTTCGATTTTTGCTTCGGTACTGGATTTAAACTCTTCAGCTTGTGATTTTATTTCCTGATACTTTCCTTTGTATTTTTCTACCTGAGCCTGGGCCTTGGCTTTGGCTTCTTCTATTTTGCTTTCAACCCTGGCTTTGGCTTCCTCAATTTTTACTTTAGCTTCTTCCACCACTTTAACAGCTTCTTCCACTTCACTGGTGGCTTCATCTATCCGTTTCTGGGCTTTTTCAATGACTTCAGCGGCTTTTGCTTTTGCATCGGCGATGCTTTGTTGTGCTTTTCTGCGGGGTTCTTCCAGGGTATCTACAAACTGCCTAATCTTGTCTATAATGCCTTCTGCCAATCTTAATCGTTCTTTTAAAAAACAGGTGTTTGAAAGTATTTCGCCATTATTCATGGTTAATGCCACATCCTTTGGAGTCGGCAATATTTCCTTGGCAACACTTGCTAAAGGACGATCGATCAGTTTGGATTTCGCAGGAGGCGTTTGAGGTGATGATGAGGCCAGGTTGGAAGTTAATTTGAAATGTGTTTCATAGCCTGTATTGGGATTTAGGATATGATGAGTAGATGTAACAAGATATTTGGCTGAAAATTTTTCTCCAACACCCTCTATTCTTATTATTGAACCTGCTCGAATTAATGGGTTACCTTCACAGCTTCCGCTGCCCTTGAAGTAGGTTCGATTATTTCGAGTTAGAGCATCGATGGCAAATTGTTCGGCTCTATTGGTGTCGATATTTTGTCCAATGGTAATGGATAGCCTTGCTTCTTGCCAGTTGTCTTTTACAATTTGTCCTCCCAAGGATTTTATTTTATCGGAATCAACTTCAATCGCTATTGTTTCCTGTATAAAATTATCAAAACATTGGACATAGACATTAGGAATCAGGTTTGTGACATCTGCGCTCTGGGAAAAAGATATTAAAGTTTTTCCTTGCTCCAGTACAACTGTCTCGTTCTGATTTCTAATCAATCGGTTAAAATAAAAGGTGTCTTCCTGAATATAAAAGTAGCAATCGGTTTTTTCGGCTATGTCCAGTAAAAATTCAAAATCGTTAATTTCTGACTGATGAAGGAATTTGTGTTCAAGTTGAAGGTTTTCGATTTCGCTTTTTAAACCCGCACCCTCGCATAATTCAGTGATAATATTGTTTATTGTTTTTTCAAAATAGTAATTTTTGGTTCGTGTTCTTTTAAACCGATGGATTTTACACTGGCCGTTTATATTGACAATTTTAGGACCTTCCCTTTGGCATCGAAGAGCAATGCTCGTCACTTCTCCGATGATAACTGTCTCAAGAGAATCTTTATAGCCCATCATTATTTTGACCTGTGAACCTATTGAATAATTATCATCCCCGGTCCATTCGCCAGAGGGGTCAAAAACTTTTAAAATGAACTGAGAAGGGCTATTGAGCTTTTGAATAACATCAATTTGATGAATGTCGCCTTCCCGTTTTGGCGCGAGTCGACTATTATTTATATATATAACAAAACTCGGAAGAACCTTGGATTCGGGCACAAATATCACCTCATGATTGTAATGGTGTATGTCACCCGCATAGAAAAGACATGGGGGTGTGATTTATCATTATTTTTTGTTTCCTGTTTTTTAATATTCAAATCCTTTGTTAAGTTAAAACGATTTGGCTGACAAATGTATTGTCATGATTTTTCACCACAGATTGTCCTGAACGTTTTTGGATTATTTATTGTCGCATCTGGGGCTGTCTAAAAAGTTGAGTTTCAAACAATTTGGGGTGGGTCATTGGCGATGACAGATTTCTATCTTAAAACAGTACGATTCCTGGTAAATTGAACTCTTAGGCATTGCCCCATTGTCTATCAATGTTATAATATTATTCATAAATATCGGCAAAGTTTCGACTTTTCCAAGCGATAGTGCAAGTAAATATTTAACTTCGGAAATCTAATTAATAAAGGAAAATGCCACCTCCTTTGGCGGAGGTGGTTAACTAAAACAGTCTATTCTCCAAACATTTCCGGCGCCATATGGTTATCAACCGCATTTAACCGGCCTGTCCAAATTTTATAAGCATAGCCTCGATCAGAATCGAGATTCCAGTCGGTAAAACAAATGGCTTTATTCTCGGGTGATTGTGTTGCAGCGGCTGTTATCATCCATTGACACAAGTCCTTGGCATTTCCAATCCGTCTTCCATTTCTGTGAAGTTCTCTGGTATTCTGAGGGCTGGTTGACTGGGCATATTCTTTTAAAGCAACAGGATCAAATGGAAGATTTTCAATAAATCCGCTTGCCTCAGCCGGTGGACTGGAACCGTAAAAATCTGGCGCTGTCGCAGGGGTTTCAATACCGGCTCCGGGACAAAGCAGGTGACTGAATCGATTATCCCTCATAAAAGGATATTTAAAAGGTGAAGCGCAGCTTAATAGGGTTGTTGAAAGTGTCAGGCCAACCGATGAAGACAATTCTTCCTGGCTAGGATAAATAAAACCGAATTGGGCCAATGTTGTCCGAATATTCTGGTACACCGAATAAAGCAGCATTTGTATACCGTATAAAATAGCCAATAACACGGTAATCGGTAGAGACAGCAATAATGACATTAAAAGATCAACTAAATCCAGCATGGTTTCAAAGGTCCATAAAGCCAATTCTGCCAAATATTCAACCCATTGAGCTGCTTGTTCAAAAAATTCTTCGTAACAATCTCTTGAGCTTTGAGTCAGACCAAAAGAAAAAATATCACTCCATGAGCAGGCGCTTGATGGAGCAGGAGGAGGTGAGGGCGGCGGTTCCAGTAAATCATTTAAGGCATTATTTAAAATATCGGCCACACCGGAAAAAGGCTCTTCAGGAGGATCCACCTTGGTCCCCTCCAGGCCAGTAAGTACGGTATAAAAAAATTCATAGCAACGGGCTATTTCATCCTGAGTATAAAATCCAGGATTTCGTAAGCGTGTTGGAAATAGGTCGCTGTAGGTTTTTCTGAAACAATTATCCAATAGCTGGATAATGCTTCCTGATAATTGGTCGGGCTGAGGTAAATTCAGGGTTTCTACTAATTTCTCGGAAATATTTTCACCCCCATGATATTTTGAAAAGGCCCAGCAATCCAGATAATTTTCCACAGTGGCATGGCGCTGAACATTCATGCGGTATGGTCCTCCGACAATTTCATTAACAAAGCCATGGCCTGTTAAATCTGTTGCAATATGTGAAAGGTAGCCATAGGCATAAGCCTTTTGTTCATTGGTTCCGGATCGAGACAGGTTCAAGAGATTCTGCGAAAAAGTGCCGGTACGCCGGTAATGAAGCATATCAAACCAGTACCAGTTTTTTACATTAGGTACTTCACCGTTTTTTAATTGTGCATATAAAGGAGGGGAAAATAAATCAAACAGTTCAGCTGAAGCTAAAGGCAATTTAAAGGCTTCTGCGAAATAGTCCGAAATGTTCAGCACACCAGTAAACAAACCACTGGCAACGGTTGTCTTAAAAAGCGTTGCCGTATCTCTTACGCGTTCCAGAGCGCTTTTTACAAGTTGTAATGTATTTGGAGCAAGGGTGCCAACCACTGCTTCTGTAGCCTCTCCGACAGCCTCCTTTACGGCGCTTATCGGCGCCAATACCTGGTCAAAAATCTCCTTTATTTTTTCAATATTTTTATAGAGCTTGAAAAGTTTATCCGCGGCTTCATAATCTGCTCCCCAGAAAAATAGATCAGGTCCAATTGCGCCAAGATTCGCATAAGGCTTGTTGGCCATTATATTGCTGTGCACATTCCTCACATTCGCATCAGAGGAGCCTGCTAAACCCTCGACAGCTTTATTTAAAACAATTTCATGAATTCCATATTTAGGCATATCAACCTCCAATCCATTCCGACCAGCTAAAACCATTGCTTTGACGATAGTATTGTTCAAAGGTTAAAGCGCCCGGGTCAAATAGCGGATCATAGCATCTTGCGACCATGCCACCATTGGTAAGCCTTGTTGACTGCCAGGGCATGATGACCTCTTTATGTTGACCAGGTAATACTGAGATAATCTTGCGACTAACTAAACGCAACTGAGAATATTCCAGATGGTAACTGGCAAAGGGAGTTTCATACATTTCAACATAGCACATCCAGGACGCTGCGTTTCCTTGATTGTTAACAGTAAAGTAAACATCTCTCCACTGGTTTAATGGAATTTCCCTAAACTGATTTGCCAAATGGCCTTTGGAACTATTGCGAATATCACAATGTAAATAGGGATAGGGAGTCTCAACATCAGGTCGTTTACCAGCTTCTCGCTCTTTTTTTCGTTGATTCTTTCTCTCGCGCCAACGATTTGCCCAAAAATTAGCAGCATTTTTTTTCCATTCTTCAGATTTGTCACATATATTGAATAAATGACAACATCCATCGAGTAAAGACAAAGATGCACCTGTTCCTCCAATTACAGCCATGTATTTTAAAAATTTACGTCTTGTAATTTTTGACATGGTTTACTCCTTTTTTGAACATTTTCCCACTGAAATTGTTGTATACTTAATATTTGTTGTCAAGAAAAAAATATTCAATTTTATAAATTCTGATTCATATTCCGCAGTGAATTTAGGTAATTTCTTATATTATTCAGAGTTAAGAATTTGCGATTTGCAAAATCGCCTTTTCTATTTCTCTATAATATAATAAATTAATATTTTAGTGCGGAAAGTGGGTTCTGTGTTTATGCGACAATATTAATGGCAGCTCTAAAACCCACGAAAATGGGTTTTTCCGATTAGGACCTATACCCTAATCGGAAAAACTGAAAAATGAAAAGTTAATAGAAGTTTTTCGTTTCTGTAGTAAAAATTGCATAATTACAATTTTTTGATAACAGGGGAATCCGGCTGTATGTTTTAATTTCCAATTAAAAGTACTACTATCATCTATTTTTTATGATTCAGGTTGTTGATTTTTACGAAATTGATACGATTCACTAATTATAATTAGCTATAGCAAAGCGAATTAGATATTTGTATCTTTCTAAAAAAGTAAAAATCAACAACCTGATTATCATTTTTATTTTCATCAGTAGCCAATATCTGTTCTGTTGTATAGAGCAGATTTTAATTGCTTATGAATAAATAAAATAATTTTTTTCACTCAATAACAATTCATAACTCAATAAGCTTGCCATTAATCGAAAAAACCATGGCTCTCAGATTTTCAGAGGTGTCATCATATAACATTAATAATTGAATTGTATTTGGTATGGAAATTGCAACTATGAAGGATCTTTTTTAAGGAGAGAATTTTATGAAAAAAGTTATTTTCGCCATTTTTTTAATTATGACAGTGGTCGGGTTTTCCGGAGCAAACCCACTTCCGATTACAACACCAGTAGCCACTCCTGTGCCTACACTCGACCCTGCAAGTTTAACCCCTTGCTGCGATTTACTTGCATTTGGTTTTCAACCCGCAGAATCTTTTGTTAACACTCATTCGGACTTTCAACTTTCACTTTACACATACTTCACAAGAGCCAAAATTGCTGCCTACGGATTCACACTGGAGTATGATCCGGCCATGCTTTTTCCAGGTGGCTTGAAGGGTGAAGATGCGGTTGTGCCAGGTGACTCGGGTTTTATGGCAATATATAATGTACCTGTGTCAGGGACAATAAAGATCTCGGGTTTTGATGTGAATGGGATTGTTCCCGGTAATATCTCCTTTTTAAAATTGAATTTTTCGACATTGGAGGTTGAAGGAAGCACTCAGGTCGCGCTGAAAATTGATCAACTGGTAGATATTAATTCACAACCACTTTTATACAGCAGTAATATGAAGCCGGCGCGGATTACCATTTCCAAATTCACATGTCCCTATATTTTCGGCGATGTGAATGGCGATAAGTTGGTCAATATCGTTGATACCCTGTTGGTTGCCCAGGCATATGTGAGTTTATGCCCCAGATGCACTGTTCCTTATGAATGTGCTGCTGATGTGAATGCCGATAATGCTGTGACCATTGTCGATGCCCTGATTATTGCTCAATATTATGTTGGAATGATTGATGAATTGCCGGGGAATTATCAAAAATAAAATATGGGCGTTACCTGCTTCCATTTCATTACAGCAGGCCGGGCTTTGTGTTACTCCGCTTTCGCTCCGAAGGTTTTTGTGCTGGTCATAAATACTTCGTATTTATTGCTCGCACATG
Source organism: Spirochaetales bacterium (assembly GCA_016937215.1). Lineage (GTDB taxonomy): Bacteria > Spirochaetota > Spirochaetia > SZUA-6 > JAFGRV01 > JAFGWI01. Next base: position 9,099 of record JAFGWI010000067.1, read on the forward strand.
CATCCTGTCTGGAAATTATCCAGCCAAAAACGCTTTGGCAGACAGGTTTTGAAAAACCTGTCTGCCATAACTCCAATCCCTAACGCTTAATAGCTGTTTAGTGTTGTCGGTAAAACTGGCATTGAATCAAAACACCGGTTCGTTGTCCACTTCCACAATCACCAAATCATCGTTATAAACTTCACCGCTTGTCATTTGTGGGGGCGCATAAAGGCCGAAATGGGCCTGGGCCAATTGCCAATAGGCCCCACGCACTTCTGCATGTGAAACCAGCTGGCCATCCTGCCACACCTTGGCATAACCCCTGTCAGGATTCAGATCAAGATAGATGGTGAGTTTGACCCATTGGTTCATGGGAAAAGTGATGCTGGATGTCTGAAACAAGTGTGTTTGTTGTCCCTGGAATGGAACATGCATGAGATGAACATGGCCCTGATAATTTAGATTAACCAGCACGGTACGGTTCCAGGAGTCTGAAGAATCATCAGTAAAAGTGGCAAAGCTGAACCAGTCGTCCTCTCCGCTTCGGGGCTGAAGGTTCATAGTCAGATAGACCCAGAGGGTAATCAGACAGGGGGTTATCAAGGGGCCTTGGGCTGTTTTGTTAAATTGCACGGTTGGATAGCCACGGTGGTTATTGTTTGTAAAAACATCGCTGGGCGGATTGGCGGCGTAGATCCAGGCGTGGTGGCTGTATGTTCCGCTGTGGACGAGGCTGTTTGTGAGTTCGTGGTTTGAGCTGTTCATATAGTTTTGAGGCACAATATAGAAACCGCTGAAATCAGCTTCTGATTCAAAGGAAGTGGTGAAACTGCGCAGGGCTCCGGTGCGCTGTGGCGGAAAAAGCAGACAGCTTGATAAAGGCATCATGAATATTAAAAGGTAAAATAGTGGTTTGAATGGCTTCATAGCTTGAATTTACTTTCTTCTGACTTAATAATCAATGTTTCTTCGCAGAATAGGAGCTTTTTGAAGCTGACGCGTTAGGGATTGGAAGGGCAGGTAATGGTTTTTTCCAAAACCATTACCTGAAGCCTTTTCGCGCGATTATTTCGCGCGAAAAGCTTTGTAACCCTGGAAAGCCCGGCCCGGAACCGGGGAAAAGGGATTTATTGACTCACTATTGGGAATAACCCGGGGTTAGTGTGTTTCCGGGAAACGCCCAAAATACGGAGTGACCAGGAACCATTGTCGGGATCTGATAAAATCATTGACAATGGAGGATAAGCTGTGATAAATTAAATTATTAAAATAGAAGATAAATCTAAAAAACTGTGTTGTGAATTTTTTCCGCCTGTATTAATTGATTATAAGATGGCTCAATGCAAGGCCCGATTTTTTAATGGCATTCTATGAGCAAAGGGAAATCCCATGAAAAAAAAGTTATCCTTTTTTCTATTATCACTTCTTTTTTTAACCTTATTTTCTGTCTCGCTTCAGGCCCAGTGGTTCAAAACCCCTTGGGACCAGAACATCGCTTATGCCAGGCTCTTGTCGGTTCAGGACAAGGTCATCGCCAGGGTATGGGACAGTGAAGAGGGGAACCGCTCTTATGTTACGCCCGACAGGGGCATGTCCTGGGCGTTGACAAATTCCCTTGGCCAGGAGCTTGAGGTCCTTAGTGTGGTTTCTTTGAGCAACACTTTGCTGGCCGGAACCTGGGACGCCTTGTATGTGGCTGCTTTTGACGGGCAGGTTTGGAATCGGGTTTTTCCGGCTGGCATGGCCGAGAGCGGGCCTGTCTGGGCGTTGTTAAAGTCGGACAATCAGATTTTTGCCGGCGGAACAGGCGCGCTGTTTGTTTCTTCCGATAATGGTAATTCCTGGAGCAATGGGGCCATTGATATGGCGGACTCAAGCCGTATCATGTGTTTTGCTTCAGACTCTCACTTGCTTCTGGCTGGAAGCGATTCCGAGGGGGTCTTTATTTCAAGTGATGCCGGGGCAAGCTGGGAACAGGCGAATACCGGGCTTGGTGATTTGCGTATGACTCAGCTTCTTATTTCGGGCAGCAGGATTTTCGCGCTTACCCTGAAGGGGCTTTTTATTTCAGATAACAGGGGGCAGACCTGGGCAGCCGATACTTCGGGCCTGAAAAATATCAATTGCCTGGTTCTGGCTGACAACAAGCTGTTTGCCGGTACTGAAGCCAAGGGCGTGTATTCTTCGTCCAATAATGGTTTGGCCTGGACTGCGGTTAATAGCGGTTTGCCTGAAAAAACCTCGGTCTGGTCATTGGCAATTAATTATTCAAGCCTTTTTGCCGGGACTAGTTCGGGTATTTGGCGTCTGGACCTGGATGTAGAGGCTGTTTTGGGTGATGTGAATGGCGACAATTTTGTCAATATTGTGGATGCCCTGCTCATAGCTCAGTTTTATGTTGGTATCGACGCGGCTGTGTTTATCGAAGCAAATGCCGATGTTGACTGTAACAATGCAATCAATATTGTTGATGCTCTTTTGATCGCTCAGTTTTATGTGAAGCTGATTCCTGAGTTGAGCTGCCAATAGGTCCGGATTGTATATATCCTATGAATCATCGCTGGAAGGAAAATTTTTATGAAAATAAATAATGATATAGATAGAAAAAAGACTCCTGAAAAAGTGGACAGGCGCCAGTTTCTGGGTTTGCTCGGGAAAGCCTTTGTGGGCGCGGCTGGGATGAGCCTTTTGGGGCCTTTGGGTTCTTCCTTCGGCCAGTCGCTGCCTGGTGAAAAGGGGATAGTCATCACTGATATTAAAGTGGCGACGCTTCGCGGTTTAAACAGCACCTCCCGCATCGTTCGTCTGGATACCAATAAGGGAATTTCCGGTTACGGTGAGTGCCGGGTTGAGGACAGGAATTCCCAGACTGAATTGAACAAGTGCGCTCCGGTGATCTTGGGTATGAATCCTAGCCGGGTGGACCAGGTCTTTGATACGATTACCGCGCTATTGAATCCTACTGCCAACTGGACCCAGATTACCTATGCTTCGGGGGCTATCGCGGCCATTGAATGCGCCTGCTGGGATATTACCGGTAAAATCTATAATGTGCCGATCTGGAAGCTTTTGGGTCCCAAATTGCGCGATGGCATGCGTATGTATTGTGACACTCCCAGCCAGCGGAGTATTTCCGCTATGCAGTACGCTGTCGAAGAACGGGTGAACAAAGGTTTTACCTGGTTTAAAACCGATCTGGACAGGATCTTGAGCAGTTCTGATTACACCACATCGCCTGATCCTAATCCTTACACAGCTTCCGGCGGCCGGGCCCAGAAAATCCTGGATTCGGGTTATACAAAATGGATGGATTATATTTCAGCCTACCGAGGAATGATAGGCGATTATCCCCTTGGGGCGGATCATTTTTTTGCCTGGTCCCCTTCGGGCGGCGGCTTGCAGCTCGATGTGGCCTCGGCCATTAAAACTTCCAATATCCTGGGAGCGCCGGAATACATGAATTCCAAGTTGGGCGGCTGGATGGAGGATATTATTCCCTGGCATTATTATGATGAGCTGGCACAAATCAAGGCTGGGACAGACATGAGCATTTTAACAGGTGAGGATATTTTTGGTGTTCCCCTTTTGCGGGAGCTGGTGGATGCTGATGCCATTGATATTTTTCATCCTGACCCGGCCACCTTTGGAGGCATCCAGCCCACTCTTCAGGCGGCATTATACGCCCACTCAAAGGGGGTCAAAACAGCTTTTCATATGTCCAATGGGCCTATTGCCCTGATCATGAACGCCCATATTTCAGCTGCTATTCCCGAGTTTCTTTCCTGCGAGCACCATTACACCGATGTTTCATGGTATGATTCCTTGCTCGATGGAATTCCCAAACCCATAATGGGGAAGGATGGTTTTTTACCGATTCCCGAGGGGCCTGGTTTGGGTGTGACCATAAACGAAGATGTTTTACGGCAGCACGGGACATGGTTTGCCTAGGGTTTCTGGTTGTCCTGGATTTCCTTCATTCTGTTCAATAGTGGAGTGATAAGCGATCCAAGAACAACAAGGATGGAAAGAATAGCCAGAATCGTCAGGCTGTGTTCTTCGTTATTATTTATATTTGCAACAATTTTCATCGCGTAAATGGCATTTATTATTATAAAAATGACGCTTGTCATTAAAAGCAGTTTTACCGATGAATGCCTGGGTTTTATGGAAAACAACAATGCCATATGAGCCAGGCAAAATGATATGATCATGAAAATCAAAAAAAATTTTCCTGGCTCTCCGTCGGAAAATAAAGAAACTTCCCATATTACTAATAATGAAAACAATAATCCCAGAATATTTATAGCCAGGCTTATTTTGCTGAATGGATTTAAAAACCTTTCTTTTATATTGATGTGACGGATATGGGCCAGAGACATGAGAAGGTAGAAATCGGTGATAAGGGTTGTTAAAAGGATTTTCATGTTTTCCCATGATCCGCTTCCCATGGATCCGACAAGAGCGCTGATTCCCAGAAATCCGCTTAAGCAAAGAAGCGCGATAAAAATGATAAAGAGATATTTCAAGGGCCTTTTTCTATGTTCAGATGGCGCTTGACGGGAGCTTTGTTCCCGTGTTTCAGGTTGCATCTCGCTGACTGGCTGCTGAAGGAAATCAGGGAGTTTTTCCCTGCTTAAAACTTTATAGGCAAAATAGAGCAGGGCAATGATCAGGATATTGTTACCATAAAACAGGATGCCCATAAAACCGTTATAAATATCGATTACTTCTTCGTTGTTTTCAAAAATAGTGTAAACAGGAATAAACTGGAAAAAAAAGTAGGTTGTAAAATAGATTAACAATGCCTTGATGATGCTTTTGTATTTCATTGTTTTTGTCCCCTTGGTATGTGCTTTGTTTTTCATGCTATTAATAATAGCACATAAAGAATAGAACAAACAAAATAAAAAAACAGCGGTGTTTCGCGCGTTAGGGATGGGAGGGGCAGGCTCTGGTTTTTTCAAAAACCAGAGCCTGAAGCCTTTTCGCGCGGTTTTTCCGCGCGAAAAGCTTTGGCAACCCCGGAAAGCCCGGCCCGGCCGGGGGTAAATGGGCTTTCCGGATGGCTGATTCCGGCGGCATTTTAGGAGCAGGATGCCGGGCAACGCCCACAACATTATTCAAAGGAAGGGACAGACCTCCCTGGTTAAATAAAAACTCCGATTCAGTATAAAAATTATCAAAATTTCTTCGAATATTTTCCGGCTTTTTGTGTAGAATAGTTTGTTATGGAACAGGAATTAATAATAAAAGCAAAATCGGGCAATCAAAAGGCCTTTGAAAAATTGACCAAAAAGTATTTACCCAAAATTTACCGGGCCGCCTATTTTTTTGTTCATAACCTTGAAGATGCTTCGGATATGTGTCAGGAGACTTTTTTGCGTGCTTACAAGCATATTCATCGTTTTGACGAAAGGCGTTCGTTTTATACCTGGATTTACACGATCATGAAGAATTTGAGTATCAACCATTCCAAGCGCTCTAAAAAGCACCAGGCTGGCGAGGCTGTGGAAAATTGCCTTCCTGATACGCTTTATAATCCCGAGGTCCAGGCCATGGACAGGGAGAATAATGATTTGCTCCTCCGGGGGATTGAAAATCTGCCGCCCATGTTCAGGGAGATTCTGGTGATGAAAACCTATAATGACATGAGTTACCAGGAGATGGCCGATGCCCTGGATATTCCCATAGGCACGGTGATGTCCCGGCTTTATACGGCCCGAACAAAGCTGAAAGAATTGATTGCTTCTTTGGAAGGGGGGAAATGATGACCTGTGACGAAGCCAAATTGAATATAAACGCGATGATTGATAATGAGATTCCTGAGGAGGCGGTTCAGCCTACACTATCCCATATGGAGAGTTGCTATCGCTGCCGCCAGGATTATATTGAGCTGCTCCGGCTTCAGAAACGGATGAAGGGTTTGAAGATTCCTGAACCGCCAAAGGAATGGTATGAGAATTTTCACAGGAATATTTTCCGCCGGGCCAGCGGCTGGATAGGTCGGCTTTTTTTTATCGGCTCCTATATTCTGCTTCTTTCCTTTGCTTTTTTCAGGTTTTTCACAAGCGATGAACCTTCGGTTTTTCTTAAATTAATTATTGGTGGCATAATTTTCGGTTTTCTCGTATTATTAGGGGTTACTTTCGCGGACCGGTTCCAGGAAAGTAAATCCGACAAATACAAAGGAGTGATGAAATGATCATTGTGACCACCCCGAATCTTCACGGGAAAAAAATTACCAAGGTTTTCGGCCTGGTTAAGGGCAATACCATTAGGGCGCGCCATTTTGGCCATGATATTATGGCCGGGTTAAAAAACCTGGTAGGCGGTGAAATTACGGGGTATACCAAGATGATGGCTGAAACCCGGGAGCAGGCCCTGGACCGCATGATAGAAGAGGCTGAGAGCCTGGGGGCTAATGCCATTGTGGGGTGCCAATTTGCCACCACCATGATGATGCAGGGTGCCGCGGAATTCATGGTTTACGGAACCGCTGTGTTGTGTGAAGATGATTAGGACTTAGCGGGTTCATTTTGTTTGCATTGAGGTTTTGAGTTTGCTTAAAAATTTGTTAACAGGAAAAAGTTGTTTGAGAGGAGGAGCACTATCATGGAAATAGTTTTTCAGCCGTCCTGGCTTGCCATTGTATTGGTGATTGTGGTGCCTTGTGTGGCTGCCTTGTCCATATGGCTTAAAAAGGGCAAGAGGGCAGTGAAAATTGTTTCAACAATTGCCCTTGCGGTTATTGTCGGTTTTGTTGCTTTTCTTTTTATACGGCCTACAAGAATAGTTGTTGATCAGCAGGGTTTATACACTGATGTGTATTTTGAACATCGATTCCAATGGGGCCAGGTGAAGGAGGCGGGTTTAATTCCTGATCTTGGAGCCTCGGAATTTGAGCCTGCTTTCAGGCAAAACGGGATGGCCATTGGTTTTGACCGGAAGGGCTATTTTTCCCTCAAAAACGGCCAGAATGCCTTTGTTATGACCCAGACCGATGACAGGGCCTTGTATTTTTCTGTTGAAGATAAAATATATCTTTTTGCTCCCAAAGATTTTGACCGTTTTTATGATGCTGTTTCAAAATATATCACGATAAAGGAATGAATGATGATCAGTCTCAAGGATTTGTCAAAAAGTTATACCAAGGTTAAGGACAAGGTTGACGCGGTAAAGAAGCTCAGCCTTGAAGTGGAAAAGGGTGAGCTCTTTGGTTTTTTAGGCCCCAACGGAGCCGGAAAAACCACGACCATCAAAATGATGATTGGCTTGCTGAATCCTGATCAGGGGCATATTGTTATTAATGGGATTGACGCGGTAAAAAACCGGCTGGCTTCAAAAAAAATCATCGGCTTTGTGCCCGAAGAGCCCCTTTTGTATGACAAAATGCGCGGCGGCGATTTTCTTTCTTTTATTGCCGATGTTTATGAGGTGGATTCCTCCAAACGCAGGAAAATTACCGAGTTGGCCGAGCTTTTTGAGATCCGCGAGAAGCTGGGCGATAGCATATCTTCCTATTCCCATGGGATGCGCCAGAAAACCGCCATTATCGCGGCCCTTCTTCATGACCCGGAGGTGCTTATTCTTGATGAACCTATTATCGGGCTGGACCCTAAGGCGGCTTTTAATCTTAAAGATCAGCTCAAGGAACTTTGCGCAAAAGGAAAAACCATTTTTTTCTCTACCCATGTGATGGAAGTGGCGGAAAAACTGTGCCACCGGGTTGGTATTATCAATAAGGGGGAGTTGCTGGCAGCCGCGCCTTTTGAGGAGCTCAAGGCTAAATCCGGTCATTTGGGTGCTTCTCTGGAAGAATTGTTTCTGGAGCTGACAAATGAAATTTCTTAAACTTGTGGGAGCGGCCCAAAGGGGCCGCGGGGTTTTTTCAATCCAATTCTACCGCGACCTGAAACAAAAGGACATGCTCTGGGTTCTGCCCTTGGCCCTTTTAGGTATACTTTCCGCGCTGGCAACCATGGGTTTTTTGATTTTTCAGCAGTTTTCAAGCTTCTATAGTCTGGGGCTTGTGCTGAATCAGCCGGCGCTTCCTTTCTTTTTTCTTACCATGGGCATCTGGGCTTTCGGCTTTTTAACTGCCATTCCTCTTGTTTTTTCGCTTCTTTACTATTCAAAGGATTTGCCCTTGCTTTTCAGTCTGCCGGTCTCAAGAGGCCAGGTGGTTTTATCCAAACTGGCTATTATCTATGGTTATTTACTGGCGATTAGTCTTGTGTTTAGCACTATGATGATAGCTGTTCTCATTAACATGGGGGCTGGAAATCCCGCACAATTTATTCTTATTGCTTTGGGTGGCTTTGTCCTGCCTCTATTTCCCATGGCCCTGGCTGTTTTTTTTGTGGCCTTTTTCCTTCGGGTGATTGATTTTCAGCGTTTCAGAATTCTATTCGAGGTGTTGGGAATGTTTCTGGCCCTTCTTTTAATTATGGGGATCAATCTGCTTTTTTCTCAAACTATGGCTGATCAAGGTTCAATGGATAATTCTTTATCGGGCCTGGCAAAAATGTTGTCAGCTCTTATCGATCGTTTTCCGCCGGCTGCCTGGGCGGCAAAAGCCCTTTCTCGTAACAGCGTGGCGGATTATTTGTTTTTTGTGATGTTTTCTGTAGCTGGTGTTTATGTGGCCTGGTTTTTTTCCACACATACCCTGGCTCACATTCTGGAAAAACAGTCATCCAAAAAGAGATCCTCTGGACGTGGTCAATATCGTTTGGCACAGACTATCGGTATTGTCCCGGCATTAATTAAAAAGGACCTTTTTATTTTAGTTTCAAACTCCACTTTTATTTTTCAGGGAATGGGTGAAATGCTTATCCTGCCCATTTTGCTGATAATCTATAGTGTTGCTATTCCTAAAGAAGCGCTGGAGCAAATGCTTCAGGCAATTGAGGCTGTCTCTTCCTGGATGCCTTTGATTATTCTGGGGGCGGCCAGTCTTTTTACCGGCCTGACCAGTTTTGGCTGCACCACCATAAGCCGGGAAGGGAAAAGCATCCAGCTGCCTTTAAGTTTGCCCCTTTCTGGCCATGTTCATTTTAAGGCTAAAATGATACTTCATCTGGCGATTTATGGCAGCATTTTTGTGATCGACAGTTTTATTCTAACGCTCCTGTTTCAGCTTAGCCTGGCCCAATGGCTCATCTTACTGCCCGCAGGCTTGATACTGGTGTTCATTTCATTTACAGTTGGTTTGTGGATAGATTTTTCCCGGCCTGTTCTGAACTGGAATCATCCCATGGAAGCGGTTAAAAATAATTTGAATGTGCTTATTAACATGGGAATACTCATGGCATATATGGCTGTGTTAGGCTTGGGGTGCTACGCCCTGGTGGCTTATTTTCATCTATCTCATGAAATTGTTTTAACCGGCCTGACTGTGTTTCTTGTTTTCCCGGCCAAATTGCTTTATGAGAAACTTAAAAACCGGGCTGTGCAGTTTTATTCTGCCGGTTATCCGGGTTCGGGTTAAGGGTGTTATTCTGAACGCGGCGAAGCGGACTGAAGGATCTTGATTGGCGTGAAGCAAGTATTTTAGCGAACCAAGCCTTTAACGCCACGAGATCCTTCGTCGTTCCTCCTCAGGATGACATGGATTGGCCTGCTCCTGCCGTTATTCTGAACCTGGCGAAGCGGAGTGAAGAATCTCAGTTAACACTAAGCATATCGCTTGTCTGATAAAGTGGTCACTCCGATGACAGAATGAATAGCATACAAGAAAAAGTAATTTCTTCGCTGTTTCTCTTCAGAATGTACGGTGACAATTGATAGCATTTCGCATCAGCGCTGAGTAGTTAAGAACTTTTAATACTTAAATTAAACTGGACCACAAGAAGCTTTAAGTGGCTTTTTCTGCTTTTTCAAGATTGACAAGAATGAGCTTGTTCCCTATGCTGAACCATGAAGTATAGACAATTCGGTTCAACGGAATTCAAGGTTTCGGCCCTTGGTATGGGCTGTATGAGGCTTCCAACCATGAGATTCTGGCCCCTTCAGGTTGATTATAAAAAAGCCATGCGTCTTATTCGGAAAGCAGTGGATTCAGGTGTTAATTATTTTGACACTGGCTGGCCTTATCATTTGGGCCAGAGCGAAAAGGTGCTGGGAATGGCCCTGGCTGGCGGCTATCGCGAGAAAGTCCATTTGGTGACCAAGCTTCCAATGTTTATGGTTTCCAAAGCAGATGATTTCGATCGCTTTCTTCACGGCCAGCTTGAAAAACTACAGACCAACTATCTTGACACTTACCTGTTTCACAGCATGGACAAGGGCAATTTCAGAAAAGTGGTGGATTTTAAGCTGATTGATAAAATGGAAAAGGCCCGGGAAAAGGGATTGATCAAGTATATTGGTTTTTCATTTCATGACACCCTGCCGGTTTTTAAACAGATTGTGGATTATTACCCTTGGGATGTGGTCCAGATTCAGTATAATTATCTTGACACCAGCAAGCAAGCAACGACTCAAGGCCTTGAATATGCCTACAGTAAAAATATGGCAGTGGTGATAATGGAACCTCTGAAAGGTGGTCTTCTGGCTAATCCGCCCCAGGATGTGATGGATCTTCTGGAAAAGGCCCAAAATAATCGGAAGCCCGTTGAATGGGCCCTTCGATTTCTTTGGGATAAAAAAGAAGTGTCTGTGGTGTTGAGCGGCATGGGAAGTGAAAAAATGCTTGATGAGAATTGTGCCTATGCACATGATGCCGGGCCGGGCTGCCAAAGCGAAGCTGATACTGCTGTGCTTGGATCGGTGGTGGAGATTTACGAAAAACAGATAGCTATTCCCTGCACAGCCTGTCAATATTGCATGCCCTGTCCTTTTGGTGTGAATATTCCTGAAAATTTTGCCTTAATGAACGCGGTGAATATAAAAATTAGTAATTTGCAGGACCGCATTTTTCGCTGGCTGGATAAAAGAAAATACAAAAAAATGGCCAGTGTCCGGGAAAAGGTTAATAAAAACAAACCTGACGGGAATGCTTCGTTATGTACACGCTGCGGCCAGTGTCTTTCCAAGTGTCCCCAGTCTATTAATATTCCCGATGAATTGGCAAAATGCCACCAGGTGTTGGGTCCAAAAAAAAGCACAGCTAAACTGACCAAGTGAGAGGGCCTTAGCCTTTAGAGGATACTTTTGTCGGGCGGCATAAAGTTCGGCCGCGGTTATTTCTGGATAACGCGACAGGTTTTTTTAGCACAAACTCTATGGTCTGCGGATTATTCATGGAGATTGTTGCCAGCCTTGAAGGCGATGTGGCTCGAGGCATTTTACTCTGGAGCAAAGGGACTCGGCAAGTTCCTGCATAAAGCTGCCTGATAATGGCTCATGTCAGGGCTTTTGCAATTAGCTCTTTATTTTTTTCAAAAACTTGGACTATGGGGTTTAGTTGTTGAAATTTCTTGAAAAATGGATTAATCTTTAGTATAGTCAATGATGAAAAAGAAAAATAATCAGGGGCAATAAAAATATCATCACAAATTCAAGGATAGCTTATGTCCAGTAAAAAGGACTCAATTATTAATAAAAAACAACTTGTGATGGGTCGCCTTTGGCGGTTTATAACAAAGACGGTTGTGCCTGAAAGTGAATCGCGGAATTTCCTGAATTCTCAGTTATTAGCCTTTTTGCTTGTGCTTTTTTTTCTTAGCTTTTTGGTTATTGCTTTAGTAAAGTCCTCGGTTTACGACCATTATTTTTGTCCCTGGTTTGTTTATATTGTTTTAATTTTTTCATTTATCTGCAATCGTTTCTGGTCGTACAGGGTCGCGGCGATTATAACAAATTTCATGTTGCCCTTTATATTGTTTCTGAAATTATTGTGGTGGCCTGATTTGTTTTCTATTCAATCGCTTTTTTTTATCATTCCCGCCATTATTCTCGCCTCACTTTTGCTCGATCAGATCGAATACATTATTTATTCTGTTTTTATTCTGGTGTTTTTAGGCCTTCTGTCTTTTACCGGCCTTATTCCCCTGGAAATACACGAAGCCTTCACGGATCCGGCAGTGATTTGTTTTTTTACGATAGTTTTTTCTCAGTTATTACGCTCACAGCTTTCGGCTGTTCAACGTCACACAATCAGTAGTGTGGAAGCTTCACAAAGCCGCTTTCGCGATTTAGTGGAAACCACCAGTGACTGGATCTGGGAGGTAAACGCGGATGGGCGTTTTGTTTATTCCAGCCCCCAAGCCAAGGATATTCTTGGTTATGAGACCCACGAGATTTTGGGAAAGCGCCCTACGAGTTTCATGAAGTTTGAAGATGCCAAACAAATAAGGTCTTTTTTTGAATCCCTTCGGTTCACTAAAGAACCCATATCCCATTTGCGCAGTGTCAGTATTCATAAAAACGGGTCTGAGGTGATCCTGGAATCGAGCGGTATGCCGATTCTCGGTGATAATAATTTGTTTATGGGTTACCGGGGTATCAATCGCGACATTACCGAGAAATTCCGTATTGAACACAAGCTTATTGAAAGCGAAAAACGCTACCGGATGTTTATCAACAATTTTCAGGGCATCGCTTATGAACAGGATTTTGAATCCGGCACTCTGAGTTTGTTTGATGGTGCTGTTAAAAGTATATCCAGCTACCCCCGTATTCAGTTTTTAAGCGGTGAAAAAAAATGGAAGGATATGATTTTTTCCGAAGATAAGGAGCTATATGAAGAAGAGGGAAGAAAATTAAGTCAACTTTCAGGTTATATGGCCAATTATGAATACCGCATTGTTTTGCCCGATTCCAGCATTCGCTGGATAAGAGAGATCTGCAAAGTGAGTAATGACCCCATTACACATAAGAAGTTGCTGCAAGGAGTTATGTTTGATATATCGGAAAGCAAATTTTTGCAGGAGAAAATCCGGCAAACTGAAAAAATTGAAGCCATTGGTTTGCTTGCCGGAGGTATAGCCCATGATTTTAATAATCAATTGGCCGGTATTGTCGGTTGTTCTGATCTGCTTCGGCTGCATCTTCAGGACAATCCGGAATTGTCTGATTTGATTGAAGCCATTCTTCTTTCGGCGCGTCGGGCTACTGATTTGACAAATCAGTTGTTGGCTTACGCGCGCAAAGGAAAATTCCAGTCTGTTGCTGTTGATATTCATGATGTGATAAAGGAAGTATGCAAACTGCTTGAACACACCATCGATAAAAAAATCCAGATTGTCCAGGAATTTGAGGCTTTTTCAGCTGACACCATGGGTGACCCCAGCCAGATACAAAATGCCTTGCTTAATATTTCCCTGAACGCGAGGGATGCCATGGCGGAGGGAGGAGTGCTGATTTTTCAAACTGAAATCTTCTATTTAGATGAAGCTTTTTGTCATGCATCTTCTTTTGATATTCAACCTGGAAATTTTGTTAAAATAACAATCAGGGATAATGGTGTCGGGATGTCAGAAGATGTTATGGCGCGAATTTTTGAGCCTTTTTTTACCACAAAGGAACAAGGTAAAGGTACAGGAATGGGTTTGTCGGCTGTTTACGGTACGATCAAAAATCATAAAGGCGCGATCGAGGTTGAATCCTTGATCGGTCATGGGTCGTCCTTTACTATTTATTTGCCACTGGTGAAGTCTCCTTCAAAACCAATAGTACCAATTAAGGTTAACACATCGATTCAATTTTGCCAGGAGTGCTGTATTCTGGTTGTTGACGATGAGCCCAGTGTTTTAAAAATGATTCGCCTGATGCTGGTTAAACTGGGCCACAGGGTTTATGTGGCAAACAATGGACGTGAAGCCATCGATATTTTTGTGAAGGACACTAAAGCCATTGATTTTATCATTCTGGATATGATCATGCCTGTAAAAGATGGTAAGCAAACCTTCAGGGCCCTTAAAAAAATAGACCCTTCGGTGCGAGTCTTGTTGTCATCGGGTTATTCCATTAACGAAGAAGCCCAGACCCTTCTTGAAGAAGGCGCGCTGGGATTCATACAAAAACCCTTTAATCTTGAACAGATACAGAAAAAAATCCAATCCATCTTGTCCCAATCAAATTAATGGCTATGCTCTGGGGCTCACATTTTCCCAAAGCCATGGTGTTTTTTTTGATTTAGCCAGCGATGGAAATGGCCATACCGTCGTAACCCTTTACGCTGACGGTTTGAATAATGGTTGATGTTAATCGGTTTTCCTGCGATAGGCCTTGAATGAATTTCCTTACACCACGAACCTTTTCGTCAGCTGTGTCAGGGTCGATGACTTCTCCTTCTCTTACAACATTATCGCTGATAATCAATGTTCCTGGTTTGCATAATTTCATGATCCAGTCCAGATAATTAGGATAATTGGGTTTGTCGGCATCCAGAAAAATCATGTCAAAGCTTGGGTTTTTTTCACCGCTCAGTTTTATTAGGCTGAGCAAAGCCGGCCCTAGCATGATTTCAATTTTATGGGATAGTCCTGCCTTGGTAATGTTTGATTTGGCTATCTCAGCATAAAAGGGATCAATTTCCAGGCTGATAAGTTTCCCGTCTTCTGGTAATGCCTTGGCCAGATAAATAGCGCTGTAAGCGCCAAAAGTTCCGATTTCCAGAATCCTTTTGGCATTAATGGCTTTGGCCAAAATATGCAGAAACTGCCCCTGATTGGGTGACACGCTCATATCTGGTATTCCTAGGGAGTCCATGGTTTTTTCGATTTCATACAACTGGCTCGCTGTATGGTTTAGTAATTCCCGGCTGTAATGATCTACCTTTGAAAAAACATTCTGATTCATAATTTCTTCCTTTCACTATAGTTATAAGTATTCCTAGTCAAGGTTAGAATAGGGTTAGGAATTGATTTGCTTTTCATTAATATTGGATTTGTCCTGTCTTTGAACTGGAATTCATGATCCTTTGCGAGAATAGCGACTCATTTTTATGGTGTTTAGAAGAGTATATGACCGGGCTTTCAGACTGACCAGCCTTTTTTTCAATTCCCGTTAGCGATGAATCAACTGGAACCTGAAAATCCAGTGACCTCTCTGGTTCAGCCCTGTGATAAAGGTTTTTTGAATAATGCCAAAGAAATCATTTTTTTTGTGTAAATCATACTTTAGCATTATTGTTCAAATAAAAACATAAGGATATGATGACCCCATTAAAAAACACAAAATGTAAGAAAAAAAAAGAATTGTTTATTCAGTGAAGCGTAATTTTATCATTATTCTCATTTAAAAAGCGGATTTTCCCTGTCCTTTGGAGTGTTTTAGAGGAATCAGATTGCCGGCTTTATAAAGCTGGTTTCTGGTTCGCGAAAACCCTTGCCTCAGGTATTATTCCGGCGCTGAAAAGCAGAACCTGTCAATAAGAGTTGAAATGACGAAATAATCAAAATATCTGGAATGATAATTCCTGGAGGAAAGAATGTTGAAAAAAAAATGTTTTGTTTTGTTGATTTTGCTTGTGACAAGTGGGTTTTTGCTTAACGCGCAAACAGAATTATTGTTGAATGGTAATTTCAGTTCTGGGGCCCAAAACTGGAGTCTTGGGCAATACGGAGGAAGTTCCTCGTCTTCATCGATAGAGGAGGGCGAGTATAAAATCCTCATCAATTCATCGGGCACGGAAATCTGGAATGTTCAGATGACACAAAATGCTTTAAACCTGGAACAGGGAAAAACCTATGTTTTTAGTTTTGATGCTTATAAAGGCCCTGGGTCTAGTGCTTCCTTGGCATTAAATGTGAATGTTTCCATGGCTTACAGCCCCTGGTCGTCCTATTTTGGAGCCCAGGACAATCATATTACTTTGCAAAGCGCAAAAACCCATTACAGCTTCACCTTTACCATGAATGGGGCTGATGAGGAGAATGGCCGAGTTGAGTTTAACTGTGGTTTATCCCTTGGTACGGTTTTTATTGATAATGTGAGTTTAATCCAAGCGCCTGAAGGCTCTGTTTTGGCAGCTTTACCCCAGGCCATTGATTTTGGTTCGGTTGAAGTGGGTACTGGCCTTCTGAAATCCGTAATTCTGCAAAATAAAAGTACCCAGGAAATTCATGTTAGTTCTATAGAAAGTTCTTCGGTGGATTTTGAGGTAGAACAGATTTTTCCGTTAACCTTGACAGCTAATGAAGAAATTTCTTTGAATATCAGTTACACAGCAGTGAAGGCAGGTGCCTTTGCCGAAGAACTTATCATAAACAGTGATGCCACGGTTAATCCTGTTTTAACCCTTGCTGTTAATGGCAGCGCCTATGTTCCTGGCATTGAAATCTCTGAAACTGAATTGCATTTTTCTGCCACGATTAACGAGGTGGACCTTAAAAAGGTAATTTTAACCAATAGCAGCAGTTCTGATTCTGTGAGTTTCAGTTTTACCAGTGCCAGTCAGTGGCTTTCTGTTGAGCCTGAATCGGGCGAGATTCCTCCTGAATCCTCAATTGAATGTGTTGTTTCAGCTGTAGAATCTTCAATTGGTGATTATGATGGTATGCTTACTCTGGTTCATTCAGCAGCCAATATCTCCAGCCCGGTGAACATTCCGCTTACCTTGAATGTGGAGCCTGGTTATGAACCTTCCAGTGTGTACATTACCGATCCTGAAAGCAATATTCAGTTTATCCGTGACATAGCCGATTTTCGCGCTGGTCAGAGGGATGATGTGAATGGCGGTTTTTACACTCATATTGATCGAGAGGGAAATCCCACAGGAGAAAACATCAAGGCCCTTTGCGGCGAATCGCGAATCGCCTATACCTTTGTTCGTGCCTTTATGGTAAGCGGCGATGAAGCCTATCTTGAGCTGGCCCGTCATGCCCTGAAATTCCTTTATGAACATGGCTGGAACAATGGCTGGTATTTTGTTACTGACCTTCAGGGGAATTACATCAATCATTGGGGGCATAATGACTGGTGGAGTTTTATGCAGCATTACGCCCTTGTTGGTATTACTGCTATGGTAGAAGTAACTGGCGGAACTGTTAATTGGAATGACGGCGCTGAAAGTGATTTAACATGGCTCATGCGGGGTGTGGATTCCAATTTCAATCAGTTATGGGATAGCCGGCCCGGTTATGAGGGGTATTTCGGCTATGCCAGCACAGACTGGTCAAATAAGTGGACCAAAGGTTTTACACCAACCGTTGACGGGGTTACCACCCATGCTTTGTTGATGTCCATGATGGATGATAATCCGGTTTATGATCAGCGGCTGGTGGAATTGGCTGACAATATTATGGATTACCTTGTGGGAAACATGGGTGTTTCTGCTGTGGGTTTTCCTGAGGTTTTTGACGCTGACTGGAATATTGACTATGGTTCCAACATCATGGATGTGGGCCATGGTTATAAGACCGCCTGGGTCCTTCAACGGGCCTATTTGATGAATCCTGACCATCCCGAGTATCTGGCCGCTGCCCAGGCCTTGATGCAGGATCTCTGGGATAATGGCGCTTATGACAAGGTATACGGCGGGCCTTTCGCGCAAATGGACTGGCAGACCGGTGAAGTCACCAGTGATATCAAGGATTTCTGGATGCTTGAACAGGGGCTCACCTCAGGGTTGATAAGCTATTACACGGCCTCGGATCAGAGCCAGAGGAATATGTACATGAAGGTGGCTGATGAGTCGATGAATTTTTTCATGGATCATATGATAGACCCTGTTTATGGCGAAGCCTATGACAAGGTGAGCCGGGACGGGCTATCTATAGTGAATGAGAACAAGGGAGGCTTGTTTTCTGCTGGTTACCATTCCTCTGAAATGAGCTATTATTCCATGCTTTACAGTTCCTTCTACTATCATAAACGCCCGGTGGATCTTTATTATTATTACGAAACCGATGATAAGAACCGAAGCTATACATTAACGCCTGTGCCCATCGAAGAGGGCTTGCTGAAAATTCTGGCCGTCACTCTCGATGGTGTTCCTTATCATGATTTTAACAGCAACACACGAACCATTAATTTGGCAGCTGGTGTAGGCGGGAAATTCAAGGTGACCTTTGGGTTTGGAGAACTGGTTAATTACACCATTAACGCTTTAAGTGGAAATGGAGGGGCTGTTTCACCGGCAGGCAATGTGAGTGTTCGTGAAAATGGCAGTCAGACCTTTGTTTTTACAGCTGATACGGGTTATCAGCTTGAGGATGTTTGGGTGGATGGCCTTTCCCTTGGCCCCCTTGGCAGCTATACGTTTAGCAATGTGAGTGCTGATCACAGCATAGAAGTGTTTTTCTCGCAAGTCCCCAGCTATGTTATATCAGCTTCGGCTGGTGCCGGTGGTACCATTACACCTATAGGAAGTGTTTCTGTTCCAGAAGGCCAATCAGCCGAGTTTATTATCCTGGCAGACCCAGGTTATGTGATCTCCGATGTGGTGGTCGATGGTGTTTCCATGGGGGCTTTAGAGAGCTACACTTTTGCCGCTCTTGATGGTGAACACAGCATTGAGGCCAGCTTTACTGAAATCCCCCCGGTTGAATATGCCGTAAACAGCGGTTCGACCGGCGCTTATCTGCCTTTTACAGCTGATCAATATGTAAGCAACGGGACCATGCGGAGTGTAAGTTCGGCAATTGATTTATCGGGAGTGGCTCCTGATTTGGCCGCGCCTGTGGCTGTGTACCAGAGCGAGCGTTATGGCAACAGCCTTTATACATTCACAGGTTTGGTGCCCCAGGCCGATTATATTGTGCGGCTCCATTTTGCCGAGCTTTACTGGACAGCTGCCGGCTCCCGTCTTTTTGATGTGGTCATCAACAATGTCACAGTGTTGGCTGGTTTTGATATTTATGAGGTAAGCGGCGCGCGCTATAAAGCTCATATTGAAGTGTTTTCAGCCCAGGCCGACAGTAAGGGAGAGATTATCATTGATTTTATCACGGTCAAGGATAACGCGACAATTGAAGGAATAGAAATTGTGAAATAGGTTTTATGCCTGTTCATTAGCTTTAGGAGGCTGTCCTCTGGTGTGACCAGGCGGGCAGCTTTTTTTTGCTGTGATTCGCCGCTAATCTGCGTTAGGGATTGGAGCAAGGCGAGGTTTTTTTTCAAAAAAACTTTGCCAACAAAAAAACCGCGTTTTTATAGCGGTTTTTTTGTTCAAAGCGATAGCGGCGTTGCGCAAAGCCCGGCCCTTTTTCATGGTTTGTGCCCAGGGTGGGGCTTGCCTTTTTTTGGAGTTTTTTGCTTTTTTTATGACCATGAAAAAGGGCAACGCCCCCATAGGCAATATTGAAAGTGTGGGGGATATTCATGAAAATTCTGAAATTCCCGGCGCTTTATTGTTTTTTCTTTGAATCCTGTTTGCGATTGTACTAAACTTTAGTCAGTAGAAATTTGAATGCGGAGATGAAAGTATGAAGAAAGCGGCTTTTTTTATTATATTTTTGATTTTGGCCCTGGGTGCTGCGGCCCAGCCCAAGGTGGCTGTTTTGGACGCGGTGATTCACAGCGGAGTGAAGGAGGCGGTTCAGGTTCCGGTGACCCAGAATATTATTCAGGAGCTGGTGGCTTCGGGCAAGTATACGGTTCTGGACAGGGCCAATGTGGCCAGGAGCCTTGAGGAGCTGGAATTCCAGGTTTCCGGGGTAGTGAAGGATACCGAGATCAAGCGTCTGGGTGATTTCCTGGGTGCCGAGTTTATTGTGATTATTGATATTTCCATTATTGAGGATATTTATTTTGTGTCAGCCAAATTGATTGATGTGGAAAGTACGGTGATCAAGAACCAGGTTTCCCATAAAGACAGGGGTGATATTGATGTGATTTTTGATATTGCAAGCGCCGTGGGGAAGAAGCTGGCAGGCAAGGATGTGAAGGACAGTTTTGTTGCCAAGGATACCACAGTGGAGGCTTCCAGTTTTGCCACAGCCGGCGATTTGACTGTTGATTTTGGCGATGAGGGGGTAACTTTTTATATTTATGATGTGGTGGTGAGCGGGATGATGGGTAAGAAAGTGACCATGGAATTTCAATTGTCCCAGGGGCCGGACTGGCTGAGCGGGACCTTGATTCAACTGGATCCGATCGAGGTTATTTATGATCCTTCTTACTGGAACGGCGAGGCTTTCTGGTTTTATTACCCCTACTCGGAATTTTATAAAGAGGACTACGGTGATTATACAAAGGATTACTGGGGCAGTTTTTTTGTGGTGAAGGATAATGGCGATGATTTGATCCAGAAGGACATTCAATTTAATGTTTATGAGCACATGGCCGATGCTTATTCCGATGAAGATAGTTCCGCTTCCGCTTCAGGTAATTATGATTACGATTATGATGATGAGTACGATGATTTTTCAACCGATAACATGGTTTCGCGTATTGTGGTGAGCTACAATTGGCCCCAGCATTTGGGAAGCGCGGCAAGTTATTTTGATGAAATTCTGGAAGAGGATTACGAGGCTAGTTCATACCTTAATGATTACACAAGCCATTCCTGGGATCTTGATTTGCATTGTCTTTTGGCTATAGACGATGGTTTTTATCTTTGCGGTAATATTGGTTTAACTGTGATGGATCATGAGTATATTGCCGGCCCAAATGAAGGAGAGACAAGCAATGTGATGATAGGAACCACAGTGGAAGCCGGATGCGGCACGGGTTTTAGCCTTGATGAAGTGTTTCAGATGTTTTTGGGGGCTCGTGTCGGGATGGCTGGTTTTGTGCTGGGTGATTATTTATCCGATGAAGAAAGCGAGCAAAGCACTTTGCTTATAGCCCTTGAAACCGGTATGGATTTGTTTGTCGATGTACTGGCCCTCAGCGGCCGCCTTGATCTGGAATACGCGCCCTTTATCGAGGGTGATGTGTTTAGTGAGCCCAGGGATATGTTCAGGATAAATCTGACAGTGGGTGCTGGTTTAGCGCTTCGCTAGTGTTTTGGGTAATGGAGGCTGCCTGTGACAAAGGGCGGCTTTTTTTATATAAAGAACTCATTGTAAAAATCCTGACATCGGCTATTTTCATGAGTCCCGCAAACTTCAGTTTTGCAAGAGCTTCCTATCGTCAATAACTTCCGGTGATTGGTTGAATTTTTTACTGCACTGGGATATACTGCTTTAAAATTAACGGGGTGGTTGAATGGCATTTTCCATTTCCTCTTCATACTTGAATTCGGGCCTCGCGAAAAAGTCGTTTTTAAATTTGAATCCTTGTTAAGTGTGTTTTTTTTGGGGGGCGGATGACAGCGAAAAAAACTCAGGTTTTTTTCTGGAAAATCGACCTTTCCAAACAAGCTTTCAACTTATAAACGCGAGGAAAGGAGCTTTATGGGCATCACTTATTTCTTTATCGGAATCTTCGTGACTTTATCGGTATACCATTTGCTTGTGTTTTTCGGACGACGCAAGGATTTGAGCAATCTGACTTTCGCCTTGTTCAATTTATTTTACAGTTTTTTTATTTACTGGAATTCCATTTATCGTGTCAGTGACGCCTATGATTACACCGTGTTTCACTTTATTTATGCCATAGCAAGCGTTCTTTTTGCCTTTGATTTTGTCTTTTTTATTCAG
Source organism: Spirochaetales bacterium (assembly GCA_016937215.1). GTDB lineage: Bacteria > Spirochaetota > Spirochaetia > SZUA-6 > JAFGRV01 > JAFGWI01. Next base: position 30,554 of record JAFGWI010000067.1, read on the forward strand.
GGTGTATTGGGAATGAATGGCTTGAAAAGGGGAATGTTAAAATTTATTTATTCTTTCATGACTCTGGCCTTGATAAACTGTTTTTTGTTTTTGTTTTTTAATAACATTTTTTTTATTCGCGTTACCTATACTTTGTTACTACTTTCCATGGTTCTCTATCTTGGCAATGGGGTGTTTGATTTTATTTCTGAACGGAAAACCAAAACCCGGAATCAATATATTATTTTTATTGGCTTCATTTTTTTATCAATCATGATTGTGGCCCACACGGCCGGCATGATCCTGACACTGCAATCCGCTTCGCCCATGGCATTGCGCTTTTATTTTTTGCTCATGATTTTTACTTTTTCCTACGCCATCACCGACAGCTTTAACCAGGATCATAAAGCCCTTTTTTTACTGAAGCAGAATCTTGAACAAAAGGTGATTGAACGCACGCGCCAGTTGCAGGATGAAAAAAAGCAAAAGGAAACCCTATTTCTGAATATTGCCCATGAATTAAAAACTCCCTTAACCATTGTTTCCTCTTCCTTTGATCAATATTATTCTTCCCGGCCGGAAGAAAAGGAATTGAACAGGATAAAAACAGGATTGGATAAATTAAAAAGGGACATTGTGAATTTCCTGGATATTAACAAACTGGAATCGGGAAAACCCTTTTATAATCATGACATGGTTTTGGATATTCCCGAGTTCATCGGTGAAACCCTGGAAATGTTCAAATCGGCTGTTAATAAAGCTGGATTGGCTTTGAGCTGCAAACTCGATGTTCAAGAAATCTTTGTGAGGATCGATCCTCTGGCCATGGAGAGAATCCTCAATAATCTGATTGAGAATGCCATTAAATACAATAAGCCCGATGGAAGCATACAAATAGAGCTGCTTGTAAACGATGACCGGGTTGATCTTGTGGTGGCTGATACTGGTATTGGTATTTCTGAAAATGATATTGCCAATGTTTTGCTGCCCTATTTTCAAATTTATCGGGAAAAGAGAAATATTCAGGGGCTTGGTATGGGATTGGCAATTGTCCGTGAAATTTGCGATGACCTGTCAGCTGAAATAAAAATTGAAAGCAAAGAGAATAAGGGAACCCGCTTTATAATCAGTTTCAAGCGTTATTTTTTAAAAGCCGGTGAAAAAGCGGCACATCATTTTTCTAGCCAACAAGCTGTTATTGTAAGCAAAAACTATTCCAGAAACTGTTTACAGGATACGATTTTTGATAATTCAAAACCCAGTGTCCTTCTGGTGGAAGATAATCTGGATCTTTTGGGTTTGTTGAAAGAAAAGCTCTCCGAGCAGTATAATGTTTTTTGCGCGGAAAACGGGTTAAAGGCTCTTGAAAAATTGGGTAAAATCACATCTTCCACCATCGATGTGATTGTTTCCGACATTATGATGGATTCCATGGATGGCGAGACCTTCAGAAACAAACTTCTTGAGGACCGGAACCATCATTCGATTCCCTTTATTTTCCTTACAGCCAAAAGCTCCCGTGAAACCCGGCTGAAGTGCCTGGCCAATGGAGCTGTCGATTACATTGTGAAACCCTTTTCCCAGGAAGAGCTGCTACACAAAATTTCAGCCTTGATTCGGATGAAGGCTTCCTTACAGGAAGATAATCTTTTAGAAGTGGAACGACGCGTGACAAAATACCTGCAGAAAAACGCCCAGTTTGATGTTCATCAGTATAAGAGCGGCAAAGAAGAAAAAATCTATAGCATCCATGGCATTTCCGACCAGGAAATAAGGGTCATAGCCATGCTTAAGGAAGGCTTACTGTACAAGGAAATAGCCGCTAATCTGAATATTTCCTTGAATACTGTGCGCACCTATATAAGGCGCATACATAAAAAATTCAACATTCATTCCAGTAAGGAACTTCAGGGCATGTTTGATCAGGCCAGTCAGAGTGATATCTAGCTGATGTTGTTTCTGGGCGTTACCGGTGCAGTCCAAAAAGTGTGGACTTTTAAACAATAATTTTTTTTCATGACAATCGAAAAACACCCTCTATGTGGAGTCAAACTTAAAAACGACTTTTTGAACAGCCCCGGCCGGGCTTTCCGCTTCAACTCCTCGCAGAGCCGACCAAAAAATCAGTAAGCGAACCATTCATTCCGTCGCAAAAGAATCGTCCGGTCTGCTGTGGGGTTTCCGCTTCAATCCCTAACGCGTTTAAAGCGTAAGCCTCTTTGGGTTGAACCTATAACAAAGGGGGGATAAAACGCCGTGCTGGTAACTATCAAAGAAGTTTTCCTCATAAGAATGTCATTATTTAAAAGCCTTGTCGCATCATTTGTCGCATCCCTGTTTCAAAAATAAATGATAGAATATCATCAGAAAATAAAGGCGCGGAATAAAAGGGATGCTTACAAACTCTGGCGCCTTTTAATATTTGAAACGAATTGAATGGGTTATTCAATTTTATATGGGTTCTGCTTGTTGTCACCGGGCAGGGCCCTTTTTTTATTGAGAGAGCTTCACAATAGTAATATGCGGAAATTGTTGTATAAGCATAATTTGGAATTGCTGTTGTCATTCTGAACGCAGAGCAGTGAAGAATCTCAGTTGAATGGGAACACCTTGTATTGTGTTCAAAGTGTTCGCGTGCATGATCAGCCTGTTACCAGCTTGGACAGGGTAGATTTTTCAAGGCTGGAGAAAAAAAGTGAATGCCAATGAGCATTCACGGAAAAAAGTGAATGCCAATGAGCATTCACGGAAAAAAGTGAATGCCAATGAGCATTCA
>JAFGWI010000068.1 GCA_016937215.1 Spirochaetales bacterium
ACTGCTTGAGCTTGTGAACAAAGTTGATAAACTCACAGATATCATCACTCTTATGGATAAAGTGGGCGACGCCGCCAAATTGATTCAGCTGCTTGATAAAGTAGGCGATGTGGGCCAGATTATTTCGCTCATGGATAAAGTCGGCGATGCCGGCAAACTCATCAGCCTAGTCGACAGGACCGGCGATGTTGCCAAGCTTGTGAGCCTGCTGGACAAGGTGGGTGACGCAGGAGAGCTGATTACCTTGCTGGATAAGGTGGGCGATGCCGGCCAGTTGGTACAGCTGTTGGACAAAGTTAGCGATGTGAGTCAATTGCTGCAATTGCTGGATAAAGTAAGTGATGCCGGTCAGCTGATTCAACTGGTAGATAAAGTGGGTGATGTCGGCCAGCTCATTAAGCTTGTCGATAAAGTCGGAGATACGGCCAAGCTGATTCAGCTACTTGATAAAGTTGGTGATGCAGGAAAGCTTATAAAACTGCTTGATAAAGTCAGTGATACAGGTCAATTAGTCCGACTACTGGATAAGGTGAATGATACTGAACAGATTTTAAAGCTTCTTGATAAATTTGGCGATACTGAACAATTGATTGGATTACTGGACAAGGTTTCAGATGCTGATCAATTATTAAGGCTGATTAATTCTCCCAAGGTGGCCAAAGCGGCTCAACTCGAAAATCTATTAGGCAAATTCCATTCCAGCGCCGCTGTGGAGCGATTACTTTTACTAAACAAGGTGCAGGATGCTGCTGAACTTGAACGTCTTGCTGGCTTGGTAGATGATACCTCTCGACTTGGTGGATTACTGAATCTTGCAGATAATGGAGTCCAACTGGAGAAGTTTCTGCAAAAGGCTGGAGGGGCTGGGTCAGCTCCACTGGTCGAAGAAATGTTGCGATTGGCTGTAAGCAAAGGTGGTGCTTCCCGTTTGACGAAGTTAATGGATCGAGCTGGTGGAAATGCGGCAAAATTTAAGGAACTTTGTGATCACACCAAAATATTACAATTTGCTCAAACACCACCAACATTATCGGTGCCAACAGAACTTGCTAACTATGGCTATACAGGTGCAAATATACCCCATTTTTTTGAACATACATGGGAATTTATAGATATTTCCAAGCGACTAACCAAGCCAACTACTTTTTGGCCAAAGGGTATTGCTCCATCAGAATTGATTGATTTTATGATGGAAGCATTAAAAACTTTAAACCCACCAGGGTCTATACCACCTTTTAAACCAATTCCGAATATTTTTGAAATTCTTACAGTGAAAGGAGTTCAAATACAAATTGGATCTAAACTGCCTGGACCTATTATTGGACAGCTTTTCCCTACTCAGGCAAATGGTTTTATTACTATCGTGAAACAAGATATGAAAGCCATTTGGGATATTTTACAGCCATAAAGGAGATTTCTAATGAAAGTAGAATTTATGATCGATTTTCTTGATGAAAAATATAATCTTATAGAGCTTAAAGAAAATGAATTGGCATCCAATATGGATCGTTTAAGAAATTTTTTAGAGAAACAGGATGAATTGGAAGGCTCATTAGTACTGATTAAATCAGGTCAAACACCTGCTCTTATTCATGATGCTATGTGGTTTAGTGCTATTAACCTTTGCTTTAAATTCGTAATTAATAGTTTGATCGAACCCCTTGATTGTTTAAAACATAATTATTTTGTGCAGAGCAACTATATTGTGATTACCAGATCAGAGCAATTTATACAAATTCTCGGAGATGATGAAGATTTTCCTGCGGTCACCTATCCTGAAAAGGAACTTTTACCTGCACTTTACCAATGCGGCTGCCGTATTATTACTTTTCTGGAAACACTAAAATGCCATGATTATAATGTACCTGAAATGAAAGAACTGGCAGAAAAAGCCAGAGCTTTACTGAAAGAGAAGCAGTTTTTGGTTTAAACTAACATTTGGAATTCGGTTGAAAAAATAATTAAACACGCGGTGTAGAGTCATTAAAACCCAAGGCCTGAATCTGACTTTTTGAAATTCATAAGATATTCTGAAATATTGGTATCCACGATTCAATCTTGAGAATTAAATTTATGATAAAAAATGTGAAAAGGCTGAAATCCCTGAAGAGGAGGCAGCTCCGGTAAAAGAGGGTGAAGCCTGGCTTGAGTCTGAAGAGAGTGCTGAGCAGCAGGAAAGCGAAGCCGAGGCCAGCAAAGGCCGTGGTGGAACAAAGAGCCAGCAAAAAAATGGTTCCGGTGGCGGCAAGGTCAAATCCGGCGGGAATGCTCCCAAAGCCGGTGGTGCCGGGGATTTTGCTGCTGAAGAAGAAAGCTATCTGGAATTTGAGAAGTTTGTTGAACGTTCAATATGAAAAAAGGAAGCGATTACGGCCCAGGGAGAGAGCCGGAAACAGAGTATTCTGGTCGCGGCTGAGCAGAAGAAGGGCGAGGCTCGAAAAAAAATTGAAGTTGAACTGGAGCAACTGGATAAAGCTCATAAGGAAACCATCGACCAGATAAACAGCTCTGCCAATGAAGCTGACAAGTTCTTAAGCACTTATTTGCAACAGGCCATAAAATCTGTTAATAAAAATGCTGCTGGTGAGTTCAAGAAGAAGATCGATAGCGGGGTTGAAAAAAGCCTTGAAGCTATGAAGGAAACTGTTTCTTCTGTGTGAAAAGAGCTGGATAAGAAGATAGAGAAAATAGACGGCGAGTGGGAAAAAGCGTTAAAAGATGGTATTAAAGACATTGTCAAGAAAGTAGATAATGCACTGAAGGAGCAGGATGGAATTGTCTGTGAAACAACCAAGAAACTCAATGAACTGATTGCCAATGCAAAGAAGGAGGATGATAAATCCTGGTGGAGTAAATTGGCTGAGGGGTTTCTGGGTTTTGTGAATGGACTGATCGATAATTTATGGGGAATGCTCAAAACCCTTTATGAGAACTTTGGTCTAGTCCTCCTGTTACTGGTGGCTGTCCTGGTAGTTCTGGTTATAATTGCACTGATCATAGTGGCGGTGGCGGCGTTGATTGGTATAACTCTTTCACTGGTCGCTGTGATGAAGTTTTTGCTGATTGCCATTGCCATTGCCATTGTACTGGAGATTGTTGCTATAGTCACCCTGGTTATGATTATTATTCGTGTTTTTAATGATGATACCTTAAGTATTTATGAAATGTGGTATGCTATTGGTGATGCTTTCGCCGATGTGCTGCTTTCAGCTACTGAGATTTTTCTGATTTTGAAAGTGGCCAGTCGTCTGGCAAAATTAGTGAAGCTTGCCAATGGAGTAGGTAAACTGGCCATTCTGATCAAGAGATGCGGAAGTGTGGCCAAGTTCATGAAGATGATCACCGAGGTCAAGAGTATAACCAAACTTTTTCAGGTAGTGACCAAACTGGACGATGTAGGTAAGGTTGTCAGTAGCCTGGGTAAGGTTGATGATTTTATCAGAGCGGTGAATGCCTTTGATGATTTACCCAAGGTGATCGGCAAGTTCAATGGCGCCGCCAAATTCGGTGAAACCGTTAAAGCCCTTGGCGGCATGGATGAGTTTATCAAAGCCACCAAGAAACTGGGCGGGGTGGATAATCTGATTGAAGGAATGGCCAAGTTTAAAAACACCGATGATTTTCTAAAGGCCCTGAAATCCTGTGATAATTATGATGATCTGCTTAAGCAGGCTGATGAGATGGCTAAGGCTGGTGATGAGGGGGCGAAGTCGGTTGATGAAAGTGGAAAAGCTTTAGATGATGCGGCTAAAAAGGGTGAAGCGGTTGATGGGGATCCATTTAATCGGACTCAGGAAGAGCTTGATTCACTTGCCTCAGATCCTGCACATGGTAATAAAATAGATATTAAATCCATGCGGGAAAGAGAAGTTGGATTAGCTCTTGAAAAATCAGGAAAAGTCCCTGGACCAATTACAAGAGACCCATCCGGAGCAGCTGAATTTATAGATAATACAGGTCAATTATGGGATGTTAAAGGTTTTAATTCGAATTTTCCACCTAAAAAAGGTGGCTATACTTTACAAAAATCAATGAATAGCATAATGGAAAGCTTAAGTCATGGCGAGAATGTTATGTTGGATACAAAGAATTTATCAACTGAACATCTTGCTGAGTTACTGGCTGAAATTAAAAAACTTGGTCTTGACTCAAAGGTAATACCTTGGCCATTATAAGTTAATATTAGTTGAAAGGATTCTTGTGTGGAAAAAATGATCATCGAAAAACTTAAGTTACATAAACAGTGGATAGAATCGCTTGGTCAAGCTGGAGAGCAACTGGTACTCGATGAATTCAATTTGTCTGATATTGATTTATCAAATCATGATTTTTCCAATTCAATTTTAACCGAGGTTAATTTTTCCAATGCACTCTTGAATGATGTAACATTTTTTGGATGTAATTTGGCTTCATCCTGTTTTGATAATGCTTTATTACATAGAGCTCTTTTTAATAAAGCTGAGGCAGATTATGCTAGCTTTAAAAACGCAGATATGCAGGAAGTATCAGCTTTCAAGGCGTCCTTTCCATTTACAGATTTGTCTGATGCAAATCTATCAAAAGTGAATTTTTCCAGAACCATTTTAAATCAAGCCAATTTATTACAAGCCAATTTGTCTAACGCAAATTTGACCGATGCGACATTGGAGGGAGCTATTTTAAATGGAGTCAATCTTGAGAATGCCATTTTAACTGGTTGCCGACTTTATAATACGGAAATGAAAGGAATTATCGGTATTGAATCTATAATTGCTGAATGGATTGATGTTGGTCCAGCTACTCAACCACATAAATTGACAGGCGACGATGTATTATCGTGGATAAAAAGCAGGATTACCTGATCAAATCATAAGTCGGCCGTTATAAAGCGTTTATAAAATGATTTTTATCGTTACGAAGGCTGGGTTGATATTGAAAAATTACTCGTTTTATTAAATGAAACGTATAAATGGGACGATGTGAAAATATAAGATATTGAAGGGATCATTAAGAATTCGGATAAAAAACGATTTGAATTTAATATCCACTCTAAAAAACCTATTTTCATGGGTTTTTAGAGTGGACATTAATTAATCATGGGCCATATAGTCATCAGAACACAAGGCCTGAATGTGACTTTTTGAAATTCACAAGATAATCTGAAATATCAGTGTTCGGGATTCAATCATAAGAATTTAATTTATAAGTGAATTTATGATTGAAAAATGTGATCTCCTAAATTTACTTTGACAACATGGTTTCGTGCCAGAGCCGTCCCATTTTTTTATATTCCGCCTGACAAGCCTTTGTGAGCAGGTCCATGGTGACCTGCGGTTTTCCCGGAAGGTCGGCGGCGTAAAAGGCGGCCTGAAGAGCGATGTTTTTGATGTGACCACCTGAAATTTCCAGCTTTTTTGCCAGAAGAGAGAAGTCGACCTTGCCCAAAGGCGCTGAGGCGGGGAAAATCCCCTGCCAGATCTGTAATCTGGATTTTTCATCAGGCATGGGAAACTGGATGGAAAAGTGAAGGCGCCTTTCAAAAGCAGTATCCATGTTTTTTAAAAGATTGGTGGCCATGATGACCACGCCGTTATATTCGTCGATTCTCTGTAGCAAATAGCTTACTTCGATGTTGCTGTAGCGGTCGTGGGAATCCTTAACCTCGGTCCTTTTTCCGAAAATCGAGTCTGCCTCATCAAAGAACAAAATGGCATTGGAGCTTTCGGCTTCGTCGAAAATCAGGCTCAGGTTTTTTTCGGTTTCACCTATGTATTTGCTCACGATGGATGAAATATCGATTTTATAAAGGTCCAGCCCAAGTTCAGCGGCGATGATTTCAGCTGCCAGGGTTTTTCCTGTTCCCGGTTCTCCGTAAAACAAGGCGCTAATGCCCTTGCCCAGTGAAAGTTTTTTGCCGAATCCCCATTCGCTGTAAACAATATGTTTGTGACGAAACATTTTCACCAGTTCCCGAAGGTGTATCTCGATGTCGGGCTTAAGGATAATGTCATTCCATTTGTGCTTTGGCTGGATGCGTTGAGCCAGTTTTCCAAGTTTCTGGTTTGAATGGATGTGAATGGCCTCCTCAATATCGCCCAGTCCGATAAGGGCTTTTTCCGGCGATCGCCAAAGGGCATAGGTGCCCGCGGTGATGACAACATCGCGGATTTGCGAAGGTGTAAGATTGTATTTTCCGGCAATTTCCTTGATATCCACAGCTGAATCAAGATTATGCGAGTTGGTGCAGGATTCCCATAGAGCCCGTCGGGCTTCGTATTCGGGCAAGGGCAGTTGAATGGCGATGAGTTTTTGTCTTGAAAACTCTCCATACAATGGAAGCAGTTCGCGGCTGCTTATAAAAGTCAAAAGCGATTCTTTGTCCAGCTGGGATGTAAGATAACGTTTCAAATGGGTTTGGGGAAAATCATCCTTAAAAAGGAATTCACTGTTTTTCAAATACAGGGCAGAGGAATGGATGCGGCTTTCCCTTAGAAGAAGGTCAACAGCCCGCTCAAAAGAGATATCCAGCTGATACATGGCCAGGACATCAGCCTCCAGCAAGGGAATCCCGATTTTCCGGCATATGGCCGCGGCCACATCGGTGCTGTGTGGGCCATAAGGACCGAAAAGGGCCAGAATAAAATCCTGGCCGCCCTTACGCTGGTAATAATCAATAAAATCACTGAAGCGTTTTAGTATTTCCTCGGGCAAGGCCAGTTCGTCTAATTCCATTCCAGCGGGATAAAAGGCAGCCACCTTGAATAACTCATCGTCCACCCTGTCATCATCGAGAAGATAATTAACAATCCTTTCATTAGCTTTCAGCTGCCTGGCAATCAGAGGTTGCGGCGGCTCGTTGAAGAGAGGCAGGAATTCAATTAACCGGTTGATAAAGAGAGGGGACTGGGCCGTAAAAAAACGCCTGCCCTCCGCTTTTTCTCCAAAGCTCAGGCACAATAGATCAAGAATGATCTCCACGCTGGGTGATTTTTTGGTCACATCGTCCTGAAGAAAGGCGTAGAGTGTTCTGTATTTTGTATCGAATTCCGGGGCCAGGCAGAGAAGCAAGATTTTTAATTCAAGTGGAGTCAGTTTGTAGACTCTGACAATTTCATCGAGCTTGAGAAAAACCTTTTTTTCCCGGCTGGCCGCTAATCTGTTTTTTATTTGTTCATTCAGGTTGGCTATGAGCTGCATTTGTTTTTCGTATTCCGGGCTCACCCTGGGGCGGGTGTTTACCCACTTGCTGTAACCTGGATCTTTTATGAGCAATGCCGCGACTTCCTCGCCTGTAATGTAAAGACCGGGCATTTTGTTGTTGCCTTGTTTCTGGGCCCCGTGTTTCATGACCTGGGCGTGTATCATGAGATCGATGAGTAAAAGTTCATCGTGAAAGTGTTCGGTGCTGTTCTTGTAATATATTTCTGTCATAGGATTTTACTATAGGTTGAATAGGTCTTGTTGTCAAGAAATCTCCATGAAAGACTGCTGACTTGAGCTGTCTTTATCCTGGTTGGTCCGCTTTATTTTTTTTCCACATACAAGGCCTCATGGGTTTCCAGAATCATCTCCCTAAGGGGGATTCCGGAAGGCGCTCTTGAGAAATCGATTCGCTTCAGACTCTCCTCAGTGGGAAAAGAGCCGGGAAACCAGTAATTGTCGGGCTGAAAATCATTATAGCGGTAGCGGCCGAAATCCAGCATATCAAAACATTTCCACATGCGGCGGAAACGAAGCATCTCGGGAACATTCACATCCTCGGGCCCGGCCTCAAACTCAAAGCCCTCGTACCGGGCAAAGGGGTCTTTCAGCAGCTGGGCATCCAGTTTATGAAGAATTTCAGCGTCTTTTTGGCTCAGGGGAATGGTTGTCGGGAAAATCCCCATCATCTCCCTGAAATGATCTGCTTCGGTGATGCCGAAACTCAGGGTGTGAACCGAAGAATGGCTCAGGCAAAAACGGGCGTTCCACTGAATGGGCGAAAGCGGAGCAGTGATCTTTTTGAGCAAGTCGGGGGCTTTGTAAAGCTGGCCGCCCTTGTCGTTGGGTGAAATAATGAACAAGCCCATGTCCAGGCTCTGAGCCATCTGGACCGCGGCGAAATTCCTCTGGTTAAAATAATAATAGTGGATATTGGCAAACTCAAAGGCCTCGGTGAGAATGGTCTTGAGAATGAGCTTCAATTGGCCGTGGGTGGAAAAACCGATATGGCCTATCACTCCCTGGGCCTTGAGCTTTTCCAGGGCCCCCAGAGCGCCCCCTTTTTTCATGGTTGTTTCATAGGCCTCTTCATTATTAATGCCGTGAACCGCGAAAAAATCCAGACGATCGGTACCAAGAGTCTCAAGCTGCTTCTCCACGTGACGCAGCATTTCATCATGATCAGCCGGAGCGTTTTTGGTCATCAAATAATAACTCTCCCTGGGCAGCTTCAGCTCACGATTCAAAGCCAGCCCAAAAAGCTTTTCGCTTTTTTTATAGCCATAGGCTGTCTCAATAAGATTGATGCCGCTATCTAGAGCCAATTTAATCGCGGCCACACAATCCTCCAGGGAATCGTCAGGAATCACATCAGCCGGGTCATCCCAGACATGCTTGAAACGCATGCCCCCCAGGGTAATCACGCTGATCATTTTGTCGGTTTTGCCAAAACGCCGGTATTCCATAGGCGCTTTTTCATTCAGGATGCTTTTATTTCTCATGGCATAAGAATAGAGAAAAGTCCTGAAAATGGCAATAAGCCCCATGATCTTCTGCTCATTTATTTTCAGTTGGGCGTTGCCTGCCCAGGTTTTTTTGTAAAACAGCGGTCCCCGGTTCACCTCTCTGGGCAGGCCGGGCTTTACGCAACTCCGCTATCGCTTCGAACAAAAACCCGTCGGCTCATCGCCGGGTTTTTGTTGGCCGGTTTTTTTTGAAAAAAAAACCAGCCTTGCTCCAATCCCTAACGCCTAGAACCCGTTGCTGTTTTATGATAGCACAATAAAATTCTTGAACCGACAATGGCGCTTTTATTCCTCGCGATAGAGATGTTTATCGCCATTTATTATATTGGAGTGGAAAGTGCATCAAGCAGTTTTGTTTTTTTTGTGGATTACAATTTTAACCATCAAACGCACTAAGCGGTTTTGCGTAAACTCAGTCATGAATTTCATCAATCTTAATCCTGAACCATAAAGAATCTTTGATACAGTCAGATTGAAATCTCTTAAATGTTCAAAAATCATAGAAATTTTTTCTCTCCTAAGCAAGTTTAAGATTGTTCGATTTCTTTTAGCACGAAGAGTTTCCTCCATGTTTTCCAAATTTTCAAATAAAACATCTCTGAATAAGTTGAATAAAATGATAAAATTGTTTAACCCAATAAGGCTCTCTTAAAACTGAGGTTTTGAAAGGGCCTTAACTCTAAATAATATAATAAATTACCTAAATTCATCGCGGTATGCGGGTTATACATATACCTAATAGATTCTTGAAGAAACAAGAATATAATTTTTATTGACTTAGCAATAAAAAGCCGCTTATTATGGTAAGCGGTTTAATATGATGTTGGCTTGACGCTCCGCGCAGGGAGGAATATGAAAACGCTGACAAGTAACCTTATATCTTTATGTGGTATTAATGGTGGTACTGTTTGGGATAGAAAAGACGGAAGTGTATATAATCCAATTGGTTTTTCAACAATTGAAATACTTAATGTATTTGCCGATCTGAAAATAGATTATAAAGATGAAAATATCCTAAATGAAGCACTAAAAAAGCTTATTAGTTATTATGATATTAAAACCAGACTGTTTAAGTTTGCAGATAAAAGTGCAAAACTTCCATGTATTACTGCAAAAATATTATCTGTTTTGTCAAAATTTAATTATCCTTTTTCTGAAAAAGAATCATGCTATCAATATTTTTTTGATTCGCAACAGGAAGATGGTGGTTGGAGATGTGCAACTGTAAAAATAGGTAAATCGCCAGAAACGGATGCAAGTAATCCTGGTACAACATTATATGTTTTAGATTCATTAAGATATAGAAAGAATACAAAAAACGAGATGGAACAATTAGAAAAAGGTGTTGAGTTTTTATTGGACCATTGGGTTATAAAAAAGCCACTAGGTCCATGTAAATTTGGTATTGGCTCAACATTTATGAAAACTGAATATCCGTTTATCAGGTACAATATATTCTTTTATTCGTATGTACTTTCGTTTTATCCAAAAGCATTGAAAGATAAACGTTTTCAACAAGTGTTAAATGAATTAATGAAGTATGAAACACAAACAGGAATAATTATTAACAACCCGCATAAGAGTTGGAAGAAAATATTATATCAGGATTCTCAGGAATGTGAATTGGCAAACAACAAGTATGTTGAATTAAAGCAAAATATATCGAAAAGCTGACATCTGTTTCAACCTAACATTTCTATTGTCACACTTTTTGCTTGTTGTCTCTTTGCTCCTCGGTAAAAAGTGAGCCAATGTACACAATGCAGGTTAAGCAAATTTTAGCTTGATGCCGCTATCGCGGCACTGGAGTAAAGAAATGAATAGACTTAAAAACATTGATCTTTATAAGATACTTCCCACTTTCCGCACCATAAAAATAGAAAATTTCATATATTGAAAAGAAACTATTAACCCACTTTCCGCACCATAAATTCATAAAAAATACATTTTTTCAACTTCATCACCTAAACTCCTAACAATAATTTCATGCTCTTC
>JAFGWI010000069.1 GCA_016937215.1 Spirochaetales bacterium
AGAAAACCTTCGGAGCGACAGCGAAGTGCCGGATAGCCCGGCCTGATAAGCCCCTGGGCAATCAGGTAACGCCCAAAAATCATAGGAACTAAACAAATACGAATAAAGTATTACAGCATAGGAGGAAGGTTTGTTTTTTTGAATAGCCATTCCGAAAAACAATACCTAAAGCCCGCTCATCACCTGGCGCAAATGCGCGGCAATCTCCTTGTTCCGGGGGGCCATGTCCAGAGCTTTTCGCAAATAGGAGCGGGCCTCCAAAGGCCGGCCGCATTTATATTCAGCCCAACCCAGAGAATCAAGATAAACGGGATTATTGGGCCGCGAGCCAAGGGCCTTTTTACAGAGCTCAACAGCCCGGCCGGGATCAATTTCCTCTTCAGCCAGAATAAAGCCAAGCGAGTTCTGGGCAGTGGCATATTTACCATCAATGCGAAGGGCCTTTTCCAGATTCTCCACAGCCAGATCAATCCGTTTCTGAAGATAAAACACATGACCCAACCCGGCAAACACCTGGCGCGATTCAATCCCCCCATCGATGGTCTTCAGGAATTCATATTCACTCAACCGAAGCCGTCCTGACACCGCGTAAATGTAAGCCAAAATCATGCGGCACTGGTACACATGAAAAAAACTGTAATCCGAAGCAACCACCTGTTCAAAAAAAAGAGCTGCTTGTTCATAATCCTTCAACTGGGTTAACACAAGCCCCATGTAATAGGATAGCTCCATGTTGGAAGCAGGGTCCAGTTTTAAGGCCTTGAATTCCTTTAAGGCCATATCATAACGCTTCAAGGCGTAGAGCCTCTTGCCATTGGCCAGATTCTTGCTCATGAGCTCTCCCTCAAGGTTTTAAACTGAGCCGCCCTGGCCTCGGGAAGAAGCACCGAGCCCGGTAGAATAGCGATTTCCGACAAGGTAATCAGACCCTGGTTCGACAATAGGGCATCTGAAAAATCTTCCCCTGCCACAGCTTCAGGCCAAGCCTGATAAGTAAAAAAACAATAATCACTTTTATCAGGCGCTTTCAGCACCTCCAGCTTGTCATGGTAAATTCGTGTCCCTGGAACCGAAGACACCACAGGAGTTAACTCATTCATTGTCACAGGGAAATTGATATTCAGAAAAAAGCCAGGTTTCCAAACCGCCACTATGGCATCAAGATTCCTGCATACCCATTTTGTTGCCAGGGAATAATCAGCTTCATTCAACCCGTCAAGACAAAGCGACAATGCCGCTGCAGGCACCCCCATCATGGCCCCCTGACGAGCTCCTGCGGCAGTGCCGGAATAAATGATATCGCTGCCTAAATTAGGGCCGCGGTTAATCCCCGACAAAACCAGGTCGAATTGAAAATCAAAATAGCCCTTTAGCGCCACCAAAACACAATCAGCCGGAGTCCCGGAACAGGAAAAACGCTTTTCAGCCACTTCGCGCACAATCATGGCCCCCTTGGTGGTAATGGACTGGGAACAGGCGCTCCTCTCGGTATGAGGCGCCATCACCCAAACCTCATGGTCGCGAGACAATTGATCAAAAAGCAGGGAAATGGCAGGGCTTTTAATACCATCATCGTTGGTTAATAAAATCTTCATAAGTTCTCAGAGTGTAGCAAAAAGAAAGAATTAAGGCAATGGAGGATTTTCCAGGCCATCCATTCACAAGGCTTTAAGGGCTCTTTCAGGGCGCCTCCCTGTGCCCGCCACGTTGACAAGCGGAAATCTCCCACTCCTCTGGGCACAGGGCCGGGCTGTTCCGCGACTCCGCTTTCGCTCCGAAGTTTTGTCCGCGAAATTATCGCGGACAAAAGCTTTTCGCCCCTTTTTTGAAAAAAAAGGGCTCACCGCTCCCATCCCTGGCGCGAAAAACCCAAACACATGAGTACCTAAAAAAAGCTCACTGGCCTCTGTTTTTTTTAGAATCACAAACAAGACAATCAGACATGGTCAAAGGCTTTTCAAGCCCCCAGGTGTGTAAGGACTTTTCATCTTTAAACACCTCAATAGGTGAACCATCATAAACCACCGTACCTTTATGCAAAACAATCACTCGTTTACAGGTTTCAAGCACAAGGTCCAGATCGTGGCTGGTTATGAGTTTTGTGTGGGTAAACTGATTAATCAAAGCAATCAGTTTGCGCCTGGCCCGCGGATCAAGGTCTGAGGAAGGTTCATCCATCAAAAGAATATCCGGCTCCAGGGCCAAAACCGAGGCAATAGCAGCGCTTCTTTTCTCTCCGCCCGAAAGCCGGTAGGGAGGCCTGTCCTTGAGATGGAGAATCCCCATGGTTTCAAGGGCCGCGGTGACCTTTTTTTCAACCGCCTCTTCAGAAAGCAGGTAATTTCGCGGCCCAAAGGCCACATCCTCCCAAACCGTATTCATGAAAACCTGATTATCAGGATTCTGAAAGGTGAACCCCACATGTCGGCGAATCGATGCCAATGTTTTTTTAGTAACCGCGATACCACCCACTACAATTTCACCTTCCTGGGGAAGCAGGATTCCCGTGATCAGCTCTAGAAGGGTTGATTTTCCAGCTCCATTGGCCCCAATAATTCCCACCGATTCTCCATGACAAATATGTAGATTAATATCACTCAAGGCCTGGGTATTATCAGGATAAATAAAAGAAACCCCTTTAAAATCAATATAATGATGGCTGATACTATCCTCCTGTAAACAAGCTACCCAAAAAACCGGAAATATCAAAAAAATAAACCAGGATAAAAAACCCAAGCCAAGAAATAGCATAAGCAAAATCCTTAAAGCTAACAGAGAAACGACGACCAGAACGGTACTCTCCATCAAAACCCCTGAGTTTCATGGCATGATAAACATGAGTGGCCGCATCAAAGGTCCTGATCAAAAGCTGACCAGCCAAGGGGCCCCAGGCCTTCATGGCAATTCCCTTTTGGTCCGGCGCCCTGAGAGCGTAAGCATTCAGCAAACGCGCCGTCTCAAGATTCATCAAGGTGATGTATCTGTAAGTCAAAAGCAGCTGAAGCACGAAAAAACGTGGGACCCTAAGCAAACGCAAGGCATAGGCTATATTCACTATACCCGTGGTGGCAAAAAGAATCAACGCGCCCAGAACAGCCAGCTCTGCCTTTATCACCAGTACGGCAAATGAAATCCAGCCAGCGTTAATGCTTATTCCCTGGGCAATAAGCATTTCCTGATTATCGAACAGGGGGTTGAATATCCCAATACCGATCACCAGGGGAAGAACATAGACCGTTCGCTTCAGAAGCTTCAGAAAGGGAATTTCAGCCAAAGGAATAATAATGAATGGGTATAAAACAAGAGGAAACAATCGGGAAAGAGCGTACTTTTCAACAGAAATAACAGAAAAAAGATAAAGGCAAGCTACAATTAACGAGAAAAGCGGATGAATCGAATGAACAAAGGTCCTCTTGGCCGAAAGATCATCAAAAAAACGAAGATTCAAAAATGATTCAGTATTACTATTCACCTATTTATTTTACGACCTCCCTGATTTTGACTTATCAAAGGCCCCATTGCTCATTCTCTTTGCCATCCAAATAACCAAGGCTATTAAAGCTGCCAGACCGAAAACAAGAGCTCCGCCAGCCAGCCCTGAAACCGTGGTTCCCAGACTAGGAGAAGGCCAGGATTCAGCCGCCGGCTCCTCCGGCTCCCCAGCGTTCATTGTATTTGTTTTAAAACCATAATCAGGCAGAAAAGCGGTTTTTTCCTGAATTCCAGACGCGCTGTCATGAATCCCGCCAGGAGAATCAAGCTCTTCCTGTCCTGAGGTATTGGCCATGGACCATTCAAGCCCATCAGGAAAGGATGAAGCAAACCAGGAAACAAAGCCGCCGATAATTACGGCCGCGACGCTAAAAGAAACAATAATCTTCGTCACCGAGCCTGCTTTTAGTGGTTTTGATTCACCTGCGCTTTGAAGAATATCGGGCCTCGCGCTCATCACAAAAGTGAGAATAAAACCAGTTACAATTCCTTCAATAATACCAATAGCCAAATGAATAGGCTGCATCAGGAGAAGAAATGTTCCAAAGGGAAGCTCTGTTTTTCCGGAAAAAAAGGTTTCCAGCACCACAGCAAAGGAACCCATTTGCAAACCCGCGACAGCCCCGATAATGGAAGCAGCCATAATCCTGCCCGGCTTTTGTGACTTCCCAAGAATCGGTTTATAAATGAAGGGAAATACGATAAAGGAAGTAAAAAAAGCCAAATTCACCACATTACAGCCGTATGCCAAAAGCCCGCCGTCGGCAAAAACAAGGGCCTGAATAAGCAGGATAACCGCCATGCTTAAAAAACCAGCATAGGGCCCTAAAATGGCAGCCAGAATAAGCCCGCCACCAAGATGCCCGCTGGAACCCGTAGCTGGAATGGAAAAATTGATCATCTGGGCCGCGAAAATAAAGGCACCCATCACTCCCATAAGGGGAATCTTTTTTTCATCCATTTCGTTTTTTAACTTCACCCCGGAGTAAGCCGCCAACCCTGCACCCGAGGCAAGCATGGCAGCTCCCACAACAGGTGAAATCAAAGCATCAGCCATATGCATAGAACAACCCTCTCATCTATCACAATTTAATAACAAGATTTTTCAATTCGTGTTACTAAAAAACACTAAACCCAAAAAATGCTTGTGTCAACAAATATATTTAAAAGCAGGAGAAAAGCAAAGCTGCTCCAAAGTAAAATTTTTTTTGCCACGATTGCCCCACAAATATGAATGCCCTACCTTGACCTTTGATTCCTAAAAGTGTATTCTGTGTCACTGAAAATCTAGCTGAAATAAGGCTCCGCTGAAACTCCGGGGCTAATTACTTTAGAAAGGAAAAAACTATGTCTAAGAACCATCGCGGAAAAGGTATTGTTGATCAATATCGTCACGGACGAGGCACTTGCCCCAACTGCAATAACACAGGGATCAAACTGATGTATGAAAAAGAACTGAACGGCAAAAAATCAATGGTCTGCAAAATCTGCAATGTTACCCTGAAGAAAAAAGAAGCAGCTGCCAAATCAGCTGAATAAATAATTGCTGATTGTTAACAATCATTAAGGAATCAAACGATTGATACAAAGAACAGGAAACATGTTTAAGCCTCTGGATCAATTTTTTTATCGAAAAAAAAACTGGGCCTTATTTCTTGTTCTTTTATCATCGGTGGCTTACCCACTCTCCATTCCCAATGAAATTTTTAAATATGGAAATCCCCTTCTGGGCTTCATTGCCTTTATACCGGTTTTTATGGCTTTGTCGATCTCTCCCACGCGAAAATACAGCGCGTTTTTAGGGGCCATCTTCGGCTTAATATCATCGCTTTTAGCCTATTACTGGCTGAAAAATTTCGGCAACTATTCTTTCTATACTCTGGGCGGCGTCACCTTTGCTTATGTGCTTTTTAAAGCCTGGCTTTTCACGGTTCTGCACGCCTTTACCCGTTTTTCACCCCGCTACCGGCCGTTCCTGCTGGCTATCGGATGGGGTTTCTACGAGTATCTAAAATCCGTCGGTTTTCTGGGGTTTCCCTGGGCCCTTATGCCCCACTCGATCCACCAAATTCTGCCCCTGGTTCAGCTGGCCGATATTACCGGCATATGGGGGCTAAGCTTTCTCATGGCCCTTGCCAATGCCATTGGCGCGGAAATCATGCTCCAGCTCCCCTATTTAAAAAACCAAACCCGTCGCCTTTTTTTAAGCCGCCAGGTACTGGTCATGGTTGCCTATTTCTTTTTAGCCATGCTCTACGGTTTTATCCGCCTGGGAATCGATATTCCTGTTATAAAAACAGCCGACATGGTTCTGGTCCAGCAAAACCGGGACCCCTGGCGCCCCGATGCTCTGAACGAAAGCCTTCTCGATGCCATGGATTTATCTGAAACAGGAATCAATGCAAAACCCCAAAAACCCGACCTTGTTGCCTGGAACGAAACAGCTTTCAACTGGTTCATCGAAGGCTTTCGAAACCAGCCTGAAGAACGGCCCTTTTTCGGCTTTTTAAAGGAAATGGATACCTTTTTTCTAGTGGGCGCTCCGGCATATAAAAAAAATACCCGCGATGTCATGAACTCCACTTTGCTCATGAACCCTCAAGGCGAAGTTCTTGATCTTTACGGCAAAATCCATCCCGTTCCCCTGGCAGAAAGCAATCCCCTATGGGACATCCCGGCAGTCAAAAAATTCTTCCAGGAAGTGGTGGGTGTCTACGGGGTCTGGACAACAGGCGATGAATATACGGTGTTCGAAATTCCTCTGCGCCAGGGGGGGGTCTTGAAATTTTCAACACCCATTTGTTTTGAAGATTCCTTCCACGACTTGCTGCGCCAATATATTATTCGCGGAGCGGACCTCTGGATCAACATGACCAATGTGTCCTGGTCGCAAACCGACTCAGCCGAAATCCAGATGTTTGTATCAGCCAAATTCAAGGCCATCGAAAACCGCCGTACCCTGGTGCGCTCAACCAACGCCGGCGTGACCGCCATTATCGACCCCTGGGGAAAAACCCTGGCCAGCTTGCCCCTTTTCGAAAAAGGCTATCTTCGTTACAATGTGCCGGTATATAAAGAAAACCATTACACAGCTTATACCCTGCTGGGTGACTATTTTCCCTTTTTAATGGGGCTTTTTGTGCTGGTTTATATTACCATTTTCGGAATCAAAGGCTACAGCAAACCGCTCCAACTGGCCAAGCAGGAATTATCCGATCAGATTTTCTACAGCGGCGAAACGCTTGAAAACTTCCTGCCAGAAAAGGGCTATTATATTGAACCAGTAAATGAAGAAACAGAAAATAATATTCAACCCCTTTCTTCCAAAACAGAAAACACCGATACTCAATAACTCAAGCTGCTTTTAATCAGTAAAAAAAGCGCCATTTTCAGCTCTCCCTTCATTCCACATTCACCCTGAAAAAACAGTCAGGAAACCGGGTACAATGAAAAATCGCTTTGCTTTTCTGCCCTCTTTGGGCGTTACCTGATAAGCCCAGGGGCTTTCAGGTCGGGCTATCCGGCACTCCGGCTATGGCCTCCGAAGGTTTTTGGCTGGAAAAAATCCAGCCAAAAACGCTTTGGCTGCCAATTTTTGAAAAAATTGACAGCCATGCCTCCTATCCCTAACGCGAAGTCTGCCGCGAAAGCTCAAAAAAACGAAATAGCTGCCACCTAATAACTCCTATTGCTCCTTTCATGATTTACCATACAAAATAAAACGCGCCTTTTTTCTGGTGGCGTAATCATTTCAATAATTATCAACAGAATCTGATCCAGACTGATTCATGCAAAAAAAGCAGGAAAAAATCAAAATTCTGTCTTAGAATTAATCCAGAGGGACTTCTATGGCATTTTTCTGGAAAAAAGAACAAAAAATAATCAGCAAAATAGAAAAATATCTGGAATTAGTGATTCAAGCCAAAAGTTTTTTTTTCACGACCATCGAAGAACTAATCAAAACCCCGATTGAAAAACGAAAGATAGATTCTGTTGAAAAACTCCATCAATACGAATCACTGGCAGACGACATCCGACGTGAGATTGAATACGACTTGTACAATAAGGCATTATTGCCCGAAATCCGGGGCGAAATTCTATCCATCATGGAAAGCATGGATAAAATCCCCAACCGGTTCCAATCTATTTGCTATCAAATCTTTTTGCAACGCATTGAAATCCCCGAAATCATCCACTCCTCCCTTTTTCATTTAATAAATGAAAACCTTGAAACCGTTGATTTCATCATCAAAGCGACCAGTGGTTTTTATTACAAAAAGGACATCTTTAGCCTATTGCAAGAAGTGGATAAAGCAGAATCCCTTTGCGACCATATTGAACGCGATCTGATTCATCAGGTATTTCAGCTGGATATCAACCGGGCTGACATGATTTTACTAAAAGAGGTGATTGTTCAAATCGGTTTGATTTCAGACAAAGCTGAAACAGTGGCAGATAAACTCACCATCACCATTATCAAACGAAGGCCTTGAAATGTTCAGATTAATCAGCAGCCTGTTCATGGGCTGGGCCCTGGGAGCCAACGACTCAGCCAATGTTTTTGGCCCGGCAGTCGCCTCCCATACCCTGAAACATTCCAGGGCCGTCGTTCTTTGCTCGCTTTTCCTGATTGCAGGCGCCCTTTTAGAAGGCGGAGAAGGCTTACGCACCCTGAGCAGCCTGACCACCCAAAACCTTGATACAGCTTTTGCCGCCTCTCTTTGCGCGGCCCTGACTGTGAGCCTCATGAGCTTTTTGAAATTACCTGTTTCCACCTCACAGGCCATGGCCGGAGCGATTATCGGAATCGGCCTTCATCTAAACCAGCTAAATCTACAGGGTTTGAACAAAATCGTCATTTGCTGGATAGGAACCCCCTTGGGCACCATTATTGTATCCATTATCCTCTATAAGATACTTGGCTGGTTTCTGGAAAAACTGCCGATCAATATCTTCACCCAGTTTACCCTGGTAAAATATGCCATCATTTTAGCAGGCTGCTATGGTTCATATGCCCTGGGAGCCAACAATGTGGCCAATATTGCCGGTGTTTACGCGGAAACCGGCCTCATAACCCCTTTTCAGGCCTTGCTCATAGGCAGTTTAAGTATTTCTTTTGGTGTCATAAGCTACAGCAAAAAGATTATGATCACTGTTGGCAAAGACCTTGTCAAACTGGATCCTTTTTCATCGCTTATCGCTTTAATCTCATCAGCATTGGTTATTCATTTTTACGCAAAACTGGGTGTTCCGGTTTCATCGTCACAGGCAATTATTGGGGCTGTTTTGGGAATGGGAATTTTAAAAGGGCTCCAAACCATCCGATTCAGAGTATTACTCCGCGTATTCATCGGCTGGCTCGGAACCCCATTGATAGCAGGATTCTTATCCTATGCAGGAATAAGTATGCTTAGTTTTTGATATTGTATCGTTTTTTAAAGCGTTCTACACGACCTGTTGTGTCAACAAGTTTCTGTTTTCCAGTAAAAAAAGGATGACAACTGGAACAAATTTCCACTTCAATATCACCGGCAGTAGAACGAGTTTCAATAACATTTCCGCAAGCACAGCTTATTTTGGCTGCTTCATATTTAGGATGGATACCCTTTTTCATAATATCACCTCAATTATAATAATTTCCATTTTTATAAAGGCCGTTTTCAGGCCTCATCCTTTGTGTCAAAGCCTAATATAGCAAAAGCACCCGGCTTTGTCCACCCCTCCCTATCCTTTATACTCTGAAATTCGGCTAATCAAGGATCTTTATCAGCCTGTATTCATGGATTTCAGAAACACCGAATTGGTCTTGGACTTTTTCATTTTATCAATAAGCAATTCAATAATCTCAATATCATCCATGGGGTTAATGACCTTTCGAAGAATCCACATCTTGTTAAGCTCTTCTTCAGAAAGAAGAAGCTCCTCTTTCCGGGTTCCTGACTTTTTGATATTGATGGCCGGGAACAAACGACGATCCGAAAGACGACGGTCAAGATGGATTTCCATGTTACCAGTCCCCTTGAATTCTTCAAAAATAACCTCATCCATTCGGCTTCCCGTATCAATCAAGGCTGTAGCGACTATTGTCAAACTTCCGCCACTCTCGATATTACGGGCCGCGCCAAAAAATCGTTTTGGCCTGTGCAATGCATTGGAATCAACACCACCTGAAAGGATTTTACCGGAAGTAGGAACCGTCTGGTTATAGGCCCTGGCTAAACGAGTTATCGAGTCCAGCAGAATAATAACATCCTTTTTATGCTCCACCAGGCGCTTGGCTTTTTCCAGAACCATTTCAGCTACCTGCACATGACGGGTTGCCTGTTCATCAAAAGTTGAAGCCACTACCTCGCCTTTTACATTGCGCTGCATATCAGTAACTTCCTCAGGACGTTCATCAATCAACAGCACAAAAATAAAAACCTCAGGATGATTTTCCGTAATGGCATTGGCGATTTGCTGCAAAAGAATGGTTTTACCTGTACGAGGGGGAGAAACAATCAAACCACGCTGCCCTTTTCCTATGGGACAAAAAAGGTCGATCAAACGCGTGGAAAACTTGCCCGTACTGGTCTCAAGCTGGAGTTTTTCATCGGGATACAAAGGAGTAAGATTGTCAAAGGGAATACGGCTCTGGGCCACATTGGGATCTTCCATATTAACCGCTTCAACTCGAAGCATGGCAAAAAAACGTTCCCCTTCTTTTGGAGGCCGAATCTGGCCGGATACCGTATCGCCTGTGCGCAGATTGAATAAACGGATCTGGGAAGGTGAAATATAAATATCATCAGGCCCGGGTAAATAGCTGTAATGAGGGGAGCGTAAAAATCCGTAACCATCAGGCAGAATCTCCAAGGCCCCAAAGGCGTGAATCATGCCGCCCCGGTCTGTGTGAGCTTTTAAAATAGCAAAAATAATCTCCTGCTTTTTCATGGACAAAAGATTCTCTTTGGCAATCCCGTAATTAATGGCCAGAGCCCGGAGCTCGGTCATTCCGATACGGGACAAATCATTTATGTTCAAACGGGCAACCGGATCATTAAAGCTTTTAGAATTCCTGAAACCATCATTCTCTTTTTTGGCCCTTTTGTGCTTAAAAGGATCGGAGGAAAAATCCTCGCTGGAGCCATTATCATTTTTACTGGAAAAATCCTCATCAATATCTACATCGGAATTATCATCCTGGACCTTGGGGGCTTCAGAATCGTCATTTTCCTTAATCAATTCGACACGAATTTTTTTTCGTACAGCCCTTCGCTTGGGTCTTATTTTTTCATCTTTATTAGAATCCTGGTCATTTACTTCGATTGAGTTGTCCTCTGAAAATTCCAGTTCCTTCTGCATATTGTAATTCTCCTCACGTGCAGTAATTTAACTTATTGGATAATCAGGATATCATCCCCTTGATCCTTATGTTTTTATTATTATTAGTAGTATTTTGATAAAGATAGGCCTAAAAGGATTTGCTTTTGCGGTCCCTAGAGCTTACCTTTAAAGTATATTCACAATATGGAATTTTGTCAAGCCTTTCGAAATTCAATTAGAATATTCATCTTGATTTTGTCAAATATCACCAGGATGCCTGCCGGGCATTGGAAAAGCCATTCTGCCAATAAGTACAAATACAGTAATGGGCATTGGCTCTACATCTTGAGGTCATCCCTGTCGCATTAGTTCAATGATCAAGCCGTTCTTTTTATAAACTATAACGGTTTATTTGCTGTAATAATTTTCAAATAAAAATTGGCCGCCCTGAAAGAACGCTGGCCGGGTTCCGCGCTTATCTGGCTGTTACCATCAAAACTTTTTTTGCTGTGATTCGACAGAGTCGAACGATTAACCTGCCATTCTACTATATTCAGGGAACAAGGCCTCAGATTGCCCGATTTATAAAACCAAGCTTCCTGTCCAACACACAAACACAAAAAGGCTCAACTGGTTAAGGTAAAATAAAACCACATCCTGAAAATCAAATATCTTCTCTATCATTTTTTAATCAAAGAACTATCTGTAAAACGCAGACTATGACCCTCAGAAGTTAAAAAAATATTAATTCCTTACTCACAAATAATAAAACAATCTATTATATGGATTCAAGCTCCCTGCAAAATCACAGTTGCTCAAGAGCCTCAAAAAGGAACCAAAAAAAGAACATTGATTTAAGAACCAGGTATAAACAGTACAGGATTCATGAAAATTGGTTTAAATCCTGAACATCCCGCTCCTCAACCATAGCCTGGCACAAAAGCATGGCCGTAACAGCGGTTTTATAGCGAACACGATGACGGTCACCATTAAATCGAAAACAATGAGACAGCTCCCTGCCATTCACACTCAAAGCAATCCATACTGTCCCCACTGGTTTTTCTTCTGTCCCGCCATCAGGACCGGCAATGCCCGTAACAGAAATGGCGACTTCACTATTTGAAAGCTTCAAAGCACCCCTAACCATGGCCACTGCTGTTTCACGCGACACAGCACCCTTTTGCTCCACCACAAGGGCATCAACCCCCAGCAAATCCTCCTTGGCCCTGTTTGCATAGGTGACAACAGAACCCCAGAAAATACGCGAGGAGCCACTTATGCTGGTAATCCACTGGGAAATAAGCCCACCTGTGCAGCTTTCAGCCAAGGATAAACTCAAAGCTTTTTTACTCAAACAGTCAACCAGACGGTCACCAATAAAATAATTACCTGCTTGAATTCGCATAAATCCGAATTGCCTTTGCAATTCCAAAAAGCTTGTTTCAAGCCCTTCAATTGTCGGCCCCCGAAGGGTCCCAATTATCCTGTCATCATCAAGACGCGTAGCCAAGGTCACTTCAAAGGCCTTGGTCTTTGTAAAAACATCTTGCAACAATGATTCAGAAATCATATAGCTATTAAAAACCAGTTCACAAACTTTCCGTTCTTGAAATTCCCCTTTTAAAATCGGCAGCACCTCATTCAAAAACATTGGCTGCAATTCTCTAGGCGGGCCAGGCAAGGCAAAAATCATCACCCCATTCAAGCTGCCGTAAAATCCCGGAGCTGTTCCATGGGAATTATTCAAAAACACAAAACCTTCAGGACAGGAAGCCTGTTTTTCATTACTTTTGGGTATATTAAAACCACTGAACCTGATTTTAATATTATCAAAGACCTTTTGATGATATACAAGGGTTTTACCAGTCACTTGGCTAACCATTTCTCTGGTCAGATCATCCTCTGTGGGGCCCAAACCGCCGGAAAGTATCACAAGACCAGCCTGTTCACAAGCCAGGGTCAATTCACCCAGAATCAAATCTTTATTATCAGGAATTTGGAGGGCTTTGATAATTTCAATTCCAAAAGCAGCCATTTCCTGACCTATGAATGAAAGATGCTTATCCCGCACCAAGCCTTGAGTCAGTTCTGTTCCAATTGAAATTAAAACAGCCTTAACGGCTGAGGGCTCTGGCTTTTTGCGCATCAACTTTATCAGAAAAAATATTTATTTTATCAGGATCAGGTATCATTTCACACTTTCCTTCAAATACAACACCATCAGCGATAGTAAGCGCTGCTGTCTCAATATTCCCTATAACCCGGCCCGTGGAAAGCATTTCAAGTTTTTTTGACGCCTTGATATTTCCCTTAACAGTACCACCGATAATCACAGACCCTACAAGGATATCCGCCTCAACCATGGCGCCTTTTTCAATCACCAGAGCTCCTTGGGACTCAATTCGACCCTGAAAACGACCATCAATCTTTAGCGAATCCTTGAACTTTAATTTTCCATTAAAATGAGTTGTTTTTCCAAGAGTTGTGGAAACAATAAAAGCGGTTTTGCCATTTTTTTTTGCCATTTTTTTATCTTCTTACCATTTTTCTAAAATTGGGTGTTTGTTCATGATTTATTTTGTTTTCATTACAAATACACCATCCCAGTCCTCTGCCGGGGGATTTTCAATATAATGCTTGCAACGCGCGTAATACACTTTGGAAGGACCATCTTCAGGCATGATTTTCAAGGCTTTGGCAAACTGAGCCTTGGCTTCTTCGAACTGCTGCAATTTATACAAACGCCGACCTTGTTTAAACAGTTCAAGTACTTCAGTCATTTCCTCACTTATCATTAAAGTCCTCTCCCAATCAAAAAAAACCAAATAGATTCCTAATCGTCAAAATCCTCTTCCAGTTTCTTAAAATGATCAGCATAGCGCTTTTCCAGTTCTTCAAGAGTGATTTCTTCATTCTTTAAAGTATTACCTTTATTCTGCATTTTTTCAATCTTTTCATCCAAAGATTGCAAGGTACTAAGTATTTCCTTACCTTTAACTAGCACATCCTTCTTCAACTGAGGCAAATCACTGCCTTCCGCCAAAGCTACCAAATCGGATATAGGGGCTTTAATATGCTGCGAAAAAAAGCCAAGAAGCAAATCATTCAGGGATTCAATAATATCCAGACGCTCTTCACGACGGGAGATCTGAACAGCCATTTCACGATGGCGAAGAACAGCCTTTATTCGGGCCAAGACCTCGCGAAAAACAAAGGGCTTGGTTATATAATCATCAACCCCCAACTCAAGGCCTTCGATTTTATCGTTTACTCCATCCATAGCTGAAAACATGATGATCGGCACGTGTTTGAACTTTTTGTATTCATCCTCATTTTTTAATTTTTTGGTAACTTCCCAGCCAGTAAGCTTGGGCATAATATTATCTAAAATAATAAGGTCAGGTAAAAATTCTTCAACTTTTTCAAGGGCTTCTTCACCATTAACAGCTGTATTGACTTCAAAACCTAATTTACTCAGCATCACTTCAAAGAATTCCAGATTAATAGGTTCATCATCAACTATTAATATTTTTCTTTTCATAACAGGATCTCCACCATTCCAGGGTCCGTTCAAGACCTTTTTTCTTAAGATAATTTTCACCACAATCCGCTGCTCAACTAGCAGCAGAACCATTTCTTCAGCTTAGTCCATTGATACAAAAAGCCTAAGTTCTATGATTTGAGATTGCATTTTTTATTAAATCTCTCTCTAATATTCTCACAAACATCATTGATTTTGTCAATCCTTTTTTTAATTTGCTTTGTTTGACAAACCCATGACATTTTAACAACAAAAAAAATAAAATAACTTACCCTAAAAATTGATGCGCTAATTTCAGAAGCCGTGAAATTAACCATCAGCAGGTCGCAATATACTAACAACTTACGATCCGGTAACAAGATAACTAATCAACAATCTTTATGATTCTTTCAAAATGTCAGTTTTGAAAGAACCTCTAATGAACCTTCATTTTTCGAAATAGAGCAAGCGAAAAGCCTGTTAACAAAAAACCGAGTGAAACAAGCACCATCAATACCCCAAACCAATCACCCCAGAGAGTATAAAGAGTAGGTTCACCTTGATACACAGGCACATCGGCAATCATATAAGAGGGGACAAAAGGCGGAAGCTGCTTTAGTATCTTTCCATTGGGATCAATAAGACAGGTGATTCCCCCATTACTACTTCGAACCATGGATTTCCTGTTTTCTATTGTTCGAAACAAGGCCATAGACATATGCTGCACCTCGGCCGCAACCGACATGGACCAGGAATCATTGGTAAGATTTACAAAAACATCAGCACCATTAAGTATAAATTCGCGGTTCAAATAACCAAAGCTGTCTTCAAAACAAATAGGAGTACTAAAAGACATTCCCGCAGCCTGAAAAACAGTATACTCCTCTCCTTTTGACCAAAAATGACTGCCCGCGTCGATGAGCATATCATAGAGCCAGGGCAGCTGATTTTTAAAAGGAAGATTTTCACTAAAAGGCACCAAATGGGTTTTGCGATACACTTGCTTCATTTCGCCATCTTCGAAAAGAATGGCAGCATTATAATCCACACGACGCTCCTGCGCACCGCCCGCATCGACTTTACGACCATCATCATTACCGATTACATAGGGAATTCTTTGGCTTTTTATAAAATCCTGAAATTTCAAGACCACATTTAATGCTTCCCGGTTTTCACGATAGCGAAGGTGATAATAAACAGCAGGCACAAAAGCCGTTTCAGACCA
This sequence comes from Spirochaetales bacterium, assembly GCA_016937215.1. Classification (GTDB taxonomy): domain Bacteria; phylum Spirochaetota; class Spirochaetia; order SZUA-6; family JAFGRV01; genus JAFGWI01. The sequence continues at coordinate 15,543 of JAFGWI010000069.1, forward strand.
AATGATCATGTCCGGATTTGAGGCAAGAGACTGTTCACTTAATTCCACCAGCACATCCAAGGCAGCTTCATAATCTGAATACCTGTCCTTCCAGGGTTCGCTATTTTGCTGAATCAATGCAACCCTTACACGGGGGCTTATGGAATAATCAACCTGCGAAACACATCCAAACACCAACACGATAATGAATAAAATACCATAGGATATGATGATGATTTTATTTTTCCGTAGAAAAGCTGACCAGTAAGCCAAGGTCCAGCTAAATCCCGAAGAAAAGGCTCGAGAGAGAATCGCCGAAGGTAAAAGAACCATAAAAGAAACACCCCATACTCCTGTCAACGAAGCCACCTGAATAAAAGGCGTAAATAAAAACTGAGTGTATCCAACAATTCCATAGGGATAGCCTAAAAAACCCTGGGTTTTCAGATATTCATACCCCACCCAAATAATTGCTTGTAACAAAAAACCAATATTCGGAAATAATTTTTGAGCAGCTTTCAATAATGGAAATAAAACCAGATAAAAACACGCATAAATAAGGGGAACAATATAAATAGCCAGAGGATGAAAGGAAATAAGCCAAATATTAAAAATAAAATAACTTAGAAATCCAAAAATAAAACTATATATAAAAATAGAAACCCATGACGATCGTTCAACAAGAATAAAAACTGGCACAAAAGCCACAAAAGCCAAAGGGAAAAACCCGAAATGAGGTGTTATTATATTCGGAAAACTAAAAGCATAAAAAACTGATCCCAAAAGGAGAAGTCCGAGATTAATAAATTTTTTTTTAATAATCAATCGAGAAGGTTTCGGCACAGCCACCAAAGACTGGGCCACATTATTTCCTCATTGGCCAGGCAATTTTTTTCATTTCCTGACCAGGCCGAAAAATAACCACACCATGATTTTTCCCCGGAAAAATCTCGCCGGTTTTTGGATTTCTTACCGTATTCCGGGCTCGTCTTAACTTGATCTCAAAGGTGCCAAAACCCCTCAATTCGATGATTTTATCTTCCGCAATACCACTTTTTACTTTATCAAACAATAAATCGATAATTGTATGAATTTTTTTCTTGCTGACATCATCTATGTTTTCGAAAATACTATCAACAATCTCAGCCTTGGTAAATTTTGTTTTTGACACCTGCGATCCTTTCAGAAAAATCTTATTGGATTTATGCTTTGGTTGCACTCTTTATCAAATTAGAAAGTCGTGATTTTTTTCGAGCTGCTGAATTCCGATGAAATGTTCCTTTTGTAACTGCTTTATCTACCAGACTAACATATTGAATATATGCGTTTTTAGCTGTATCCATATCTTTAGCATGAATGGCTTCCTGGATTTTTCTTACAGTTGTTTTTACCTTGCTTTTTGAGATTTTGTTCCTTAGCCTTCTTTTAAGGCTCTGTCTGTGTCTTTTAGCCGCTGAATCTTTGAGCTGCAATGTGAGTTACCTCCGAAAAATATTTTATCCTGCCTCATTATTGAATGAGTTGAAGTCAACATTACTAAAGATAAAAAAGCTTGTCAAGTGTTGCACTGACAACAATTTAGAACATTCTATCATATCTTTGATATTAATCAACAAAAAAATCCGAAATTAAGCATCAGCGTCAAAATATGATGAAAACAAGCACGACTCTTGCATCAAAAAAAAACATCATCCTCATTCAAAAAAAAGCTCAAAAAGAGCTGCCTTGCAACTTTCTTAAGGAAAGCATAAACTATTCAAAATATATTACCAAACAGACAGGAATTGAAATTGAGCAAAAAATACCGCGGATTTTTGATTGACGCCGACAATACCATATTTGATTACGATAGGGCAGAAAAAGAGGCCCTTTTCGAAGTCCTAAAAGACCTGGGCTACACAGGGCTTTTTGAAACCGCCCAATCCTATTTCAGCAAAATCAATACTTCCTTATGGCAAGCTGTTGAATCCCGGGAAATAACCATCAATCAAATAAAAACCAGACGATTTGCCGAACTTCTGCCAAAACTGGGTTTAAGTAATGATCCTGACAAAATTGCTTCTCACTACCTCGATATACTTAGCCAAAAGGCTTATTTAATTCCCAATAGCGTGGCAGTACTCGAAAAATTGTCAAAACAGGCTGTGATCTCCATGATCACAAATGGCCTTGCCTATGTACAAAGGGGGCGTATAGCCCGCAGTGAAATTGAAGTTTTCTTTAACGATATTATCATTTCGGAAGAAATCGGATTTTCAAAACCAGACCCTCAATTCTTTCAAAAAGCTATAAAAAGTCTTTATCTACCGGTTCACGAAATATTATGTATTGGAGATTCTCTGAGCGCGGACATCAAGGGCGGACAAAACGCGGGGCTTGACACATGCTGGTTTAATCAAAAAAATGAAGCTGTCCCCAGCTACATCGATGAGCCAACCTACATTATCAACAATTTAAAACAGCTGGAGAGCTTTCTACCGCCACTGTCGTGAAAAAAACTGCTGCCAGAAGGTTTCACCATAGCAGGTGTTTTGCAAGATAGGCGAAAACTGCCTAAAGCCAAATCCTGACAACAAAATAAAACCACCGCATTCCGAAGAACCCGGGCCAAAAGACCGCGTTTATTGATACAAACAGAAAAGACAATAGCCTGAACATAGCGCGAAGAATTATGGCTTATCAGATAAAAGACCACCCCAGGTTAAGCAAAAACCTGGGCTCAAAAAAACTCTTGTTATTCATCCTGTTTCACAGACAATGAACGCATACGCCATTCCTTACGGGGTTTGTAATAATAAAACTCACTAAAATCAACAAGAGGCTGATTATCAGGCGATTCGTAAAGTTGTATTTCCTGTTTAAAAATATTTATTTCATTGACATTATACTCTTTGCCTTCAAAACGGATTTTATCTCCAATACGGGGCAATTTTGATTTCTGCTCCTTATAAAAGGGATACTCATAAGCCAGACAACAAAGTAAACGGCCGCAAGCCCCTGAAATTTTCAGAGAATTCAGAGACAGGTTCTGCTCCTTGGCCATTTTGATCGATACAGGATTCAGTTTGTCGGTCAAAGTATGGCAGCAATAGCCACGGCCGCACATCCCCATACCTCCAAGCACCCTTGATTCATCGCGGACTCCGATTTGCCGCAGCTCAATGCGGGTTTTAAATATGGACACCAGATCCTTTACCAGTTCGCGAAAATCCACGCGGGAGTCAGCCGTGAAAAAAAACAGAATTTTCGGCTCATCCAAAAGATAGTGGGCTGAAACAAGCTTCATTTCAAGCTGATGCTCCTGAATTTTCTCGCGACAAAGCCTATAAGCCTTTTGGTCCTTTTCCTTATATTCCTCGTAATTTTTTAAATCCTCGGCATTGGCTTTCCTGACAATTTTCTCAACAGGATCATCGCCGATTTCTATCAAATGGGTGATCCGCCCGAGGACACGGCCCAAATCACGGCCATATCGTGTGGGAATTATCACAAAATCATCTCGATCCAAGGATATTTTTTCATCACCTTCATAAATACAATATTCTGTGGCATTAGAATGCATCACCTTGACTCGCCACACATCCTTGCCTTCAAGGGAAGCCAAAAGATCCTCATCGATTTTTTTTTCTTTTTTTTGTTCCGCCTCTTTTTCCTCTTGCTGAATACCGCTTTGGTCCAAATAGGCTTCTTCTTTATTATCTAACTCACTCATAACAGTGTTAATCTCCTCGTTTTTTTATCTGGTCAAATCCACGACCATACCATTTATTTCATCAACTTTCTCAAGAATCTTTAGCTGGCTCAGCTGCTGAGTCAAAACCCCCAAGGTCAATTCCTCGAGTTTTTTATCAACAATCGTGATCATTGTAAATCGTTTTCGTTTTCGAATACCAAAACCGGAAACTTTTTCCTCAACTTGCATCATCTTCCCTGAAACATCCTTTAGAAAATCAGAAATCACCTGCTTATAAGCCTTCACAGTATCCAGGGTCGGACTGTTTTTCAAGCACTCACCGGCTTTTTCGATTTCTTCCAGCATCTCCTCAATGCTTTGATGATTCCCCCTGGAAGATTCTTCTTCAGCCATGTCCTTTTTATCAGACACACCATCCATCATCCTGGCAAATTTATTTTTCTCCACAGCATTTTTTTTCCTGGAGCCTTCGCTTCCAATAGAGGGTTTTAATATAAAGCGATTTCCAAAGAGATCTATCTTTTCCATAATTGCAGTGCTAAAATCAATGACTTACACTAACAGATTCATTAAGAGGATCCGATTGCTGGCGGGATTTTTCAGAGGACAGATAACCGTCTTGAGTCCGATTCACGGAAGAATGATTTTCCCTGTTACCGGAGTGATTATTTTCAATCAGTTTTCTCTGCTGAGCCTGCTCATCCACATCTGGATTAATCAGACACGTGCCATGAAAAAGCACCCCTTCTTCCACTATAAGCCTGGGAGACTGAATATTTCCGATAACCATTCCTGTTGATAATATAATGACCTTTTCGGTTGAATAAATATCACCACGAACAATACCGCCAACAACGACTGTCCCGGCATACATTGTGCATTCCACTCGCCCGTTACTCCCCACAAGAACCTTGCCCTTGGTGCGAATCACACCAGTAAAGTCCCCGTCTATACGAAGTAAACCATTCAAATCAAATTCGCCAGTAAATTTTGTACCTTCGCCAATAATGGAATTAATAAATGTTCCATCGGGCAATCGATTCTCAATCATTCAATATCCTTAAAATAAATATCACACCAAAATGGGAATACTCGATTTATTTATTTTTGCGGGTATTACCCGCTCCCAACACAAACCGGGCTTTACACAGCTTCAATATGCTTAATCCAAAAAAGGCTGTTATATAGCCGGTAGCCACTCTATATCAGTGTATTTCACAAAGGTGCAAGTTGTTGCATCACAACAAATACTTCTCTTACTATTAGAAGATTTCACACCTTTTTAAAAAACCCTGCCTAGCGGAGATAAAAACCCGAAACCAGTGTTATATAACCCAATCAGCCTGTACATCACAAACCGCTTATTTGTATTTCTCAATCAGATTTTGCTGTATTTCCAAATATTGAATCGGATCAACTACCTGATTACCCATCCACACCTCATAATGCAGATGAGGACCGGTTGACATTCCCGTGCTTCCCATCAATCCAATAATATCACCCCGCTCAACCACATCACCCTTGGAAACAGTAATTCGCTGAAAATGGCCGTAACGGGTCATGAATCCGTATTTATGCTTTACAGTCACATTCCAACCAAGCCCAAAAGGTTCATTATCAACACCCACAACCACTCCCCTGGCAGTTGCCACTATAGGCGTGCCCGCTGCCCAGGCAATATCAAGTCCTCTATGAAGTCTAAACTGATTGGTAATGGGATTAGATGTCGGACCAAAAAATTCAGTAATACGACCGATTTTTCGACCATTTACACTTAAAACAGGCCATAAATGGGGAATATCAACCAAAAGTTCTTTTTGCTGAGAAATAATATCATGAACCTTATTTAAAGGATCACTCATACTGCGTAAATAAGCACGAATGTCTCTTAATTCTGAAAGTTCTCGACCTTTGGCATATTCCTCGGCATTTATAATTGTTGAACTATTAAAATCTCCACCCACACCCTCCTGAAAATAGGAATTGGAGGCTTCAGGATCTATCAGTTTTACAATTTCATCCATGCCTTTTTTAACCGGAGCAAAATCCTTCGCAATCTCCTTGATTTCATCCTCGTAGGCCTCGATAAAACTCTTGCTCTCCTCCAAGCTGCCAGAAAGGGTCGTTACTTTATACTGGGAGCTGGTTACCAAAGTTGAAACCACCACAAAGCCCAGCACAACAACAACACCAAGGCATATAAAAAAAACCAGAGCAAAAACAGAAATGTGGAAATTGAGTATTTTCTTTTCGGAATGAGGAATAAACATAACTGTAAACCGCTGTTTGCCTTTTCGGATGACATTTTTGATAAAAGCAACAAAGGCAGCAAAGAACCTTGACCAGACCCCGGACATGTTTTTTACAAATTTTTCTTCAGCATCTTTGTAGTTATTAGCAGGTGACACGTTCTACCCCTCTTAATTGAAATACAAGTACCCCGATCTTATCGAGGATAAATTAACATAAATCACATTTATTGTCAAATAAATTTGCACACTATTAATTTTAATGCTTTTTCAGCACTTTTGTACAACATTTTTTTAAAAATTCACGCCAATTTACTCATTATACTCAATTATCGGACCAAGGGCCAAGAAATATAAAAGGGTTTATTCTAAAATAACAATATATTATTGAAGAGTTACAACAACCAACATAGAGGAGACCATTAATTTTGACCTGCCTGCTATCAATAATTGATCATTTAGTTGAATTTATTCATTAAAAAGAGAATTACTCCTTTAAAAACCAAGAATCATGGCATGATGGTTACCAGAAACGGCTGTCATGACTGTTTTTTACTTGACTCCAATGGATTCTTAATGATAAACTGGCTATAATTAAAATATCTTGATATCTGAGGCAAGATGATATATACTCTGTAAAAAGCAGAGGAAAGCGTTTCTTGTTCCTCCCTAATACGAACAAATATAGTGTTAGACCCATTGACATATTGTGAAGATGTATTCACAGCTAGAAATACATCTTTTAATTTTATTTTTACATAGAAATCTTTAATTAAAGGAAAAACGGTAGCCATATGCGACTTTTTGATTCTCATGCACACATCGGGTTAATAAACGAAGACCCCATCGAACAACTAATAGTAGTACAAGAAGCCAAGCAGGAATATGTAGAAGGGATTGTATCCATTTCCAACAATCTGCGCGACTTTTTCCAGATATACGAAAACCTCAAAAGCGAAGGCCATATTTATCACAGCATTGGTGTTTCACCTTCTGAAGTTTCCAACCCCGGAGCAGACTGGGAAATAAAAATAGAAGATGGTAGTAAAATGGACAGAGTGGTGTCCATAGGCGAAATTGGCCTTGATTATTATCACAAATTTGGAAACCGCGATTCTCAAATAGAATTATTTATCCGTCAGCTGGAAATCGCCCAAAAGCTGGACTATCCTGTTGTTATTCATAACCGCGACGCCGGAACCGATGTTCTTGATATTCTCAGGGAAGAACTTCCCCCCAAGGGAGGCATCCTCCATTGCTATTCAGAGGATTATGAATACGCCAAAAAAGCCCTGGAATTGAATCTGTATATCTCCTTTGCCGGTAATGTTACTTACCGCAATGCCCGCAATCTGCACGATACAGCCAAAAATATTCCTCTCGATCGCCTGCTCATCGAGTCTGAGGCACCTTTTATGGTTCCATCAGCTTATCGCGGCAAACGAAACAAACCAGCTTATTTAATGGAAACCGCGAAATTCATAGCTGATCTGCGAGGCATAGCACTTGAGGACTTCGCGGAACAAACCTATCAGAACAGCATGACTTTTTTCGGAATTGGATAACAAGCCACTTTTAAAACCAATAATCCTATCCAAACTCAAGCTGCGCGGCAACATCTTCCTGGCCCCCATGGCAGGTTATAGCGATTTATCTTTTCGCCAGATTTGCTGCGAAGAAGGGGCTTTTCTCGCTTATACTGAAATGGTTTCAGCCAATGCCATGGTTCATCATAGCGAGAAAACCATGGGGCTGATGAAGACCTTTCCCGGAGAAACCCTGGCTGTACAACTTTTTGCTTCTGACCCGGAAGTCGCAGCCAAGGCTGCCGGAATCATCAGCAAAAGAGTGAACCCCGCCATCATTGATTTAAACTGCGGCTGTTCCATTCCTAAAATACTTAAAGCCGGCTGCGGAGCAGAACTGCTCCGGCACCCCAAAAGGATTGGCGAGATCATAAAAGCCATAAAATCTGAAACCTCAAGTATCGTCACTTTAAAATTCCGTTCGGGCTGGGATTTTGAAAGCATCAATTATCTTGAAACAGCCGAAGAAGCCCAAAAAAACGGTGCGGAAATGCTCACTTTGCATCCCCGGACAAGGTCACAGCTTTTCAAAGGCATAGCCAAACTGGAACATCTGGCTGATCTTAAAAAGCACGCCTCGGTTCATGTGATTGGATCGGGCGACCTGTTCAGCCCGGAGGACGTGTTAAACATGATGCTGAAAACCGCTGTCGACGGCGTCATGATCGCGAGGGGCGCCATCGGAAATCCCTTTATTTTTAACCAAACCATAAAACTGCTGACAAATAAAGAAGCCTCCCCTCCTCCCAGCGCTGAATGGCGTATCAAAACCGCTATGGGACAGCTGGAATTAACCATTGCCGACAGGGGCGAAGAACGGGCCTGTAAGGAAATGCGCAAACATTTCAGCGCTTACACAAAGGGAATAGAAGGCTCCTCCATTCTTCGCAGGGATATTATACGCGCCAAAACCCTTGATGAATACAAATCCATCACCCAGGCTTTTTTAAAAAAGCAATAATCCTTGGATATTTTTTCCATTTTAATAAATGAACAGGCTTTCCTCATATAAAAAAATAATCGAACTTGAATTCCCCGGAAGAATCGCCTAAAATTCTAAAGATGTTATACCTTAAAAAAAGGTTTAGGGCTTTCGCGAAACAAGGATATTGCATTAAGCAAAAAAAGCGATCACCCTCTCCAATTAGGGATAACAGGGTACCCATAAGTAGCCGCTGGCAAATAACCATTAGCGGCCACGCGCGGGCATTCACAATCTGCCCGAATATATAAGTTTACCAAGGATGGACAATGGCTTCTTTCTGGCAAAACATAAAAGTGATTATTTTCAAAATTTTCAAATGGGACCCTGAAGCTGCTACCAAAAGAAAACTTCTCGCCCAGATATATCGCTCATTAAAAACCATTTCACCGCCTTTTTACAAAGCCCAGGGTAACGAGGTTCTACCGGGTTTTGCCAAGGCTGTTTTCACATTATTTCAAAATCTATTATTTTTGAATGAAATTTTAAGCCGCACCTTGTACCATTCCGACTCTTATACTGCCCAGAAATTCTGGGATTTTCTGATTGAGGTTCATCTCAGCGAAGATGATCGGGTAAAAAAGGCTGATTTTACTTATCAAAACATAAAAGAAAAAATAAGCGCATCGAGCTCCACCCATAATACCTTGGGAGATATACAAAAACGCTTTAATGACTACATTAATTTATTCACCACAAGCGAATTCACTGTGGTCAATGAACACCTTAACGAAATTAGCCGGCTCGATGCCTTGTGCCGCTATCATTACCTCTCGCTTTTATCCCATTTTGATCCAGCCTTGGCTCTCAACAAAACACCAAGTAAAACTAATTTCAAAAGCATTCATGGTGAGGACATCATAAACGATTTACTCGATCTTTATTTTATACTTGGCAAATTCAATATCAATAAAGGAATAGAAAAAAACTTCATTCTTATCATCGAAAGAGCCATGCCCGCGAAGAGCCAGATGCTCAAGGAAAAGGTGAATAAAATCATTCAACGTCTGGATAAATTGTTAAACCGCTATTTGTCGCCTGACAATTTGCTGAATTTAATGAAGCTTATCAAGTCCAATCCCTATTTTACGGCAAATACAGATAGTGAAAACAAAAATTTTATAGAAAAACTGATTACCCGAAAAAGTAACCAGTTCACGCGTGACATGGATCAGGCCAAGCGGCAAAACAATGAAGAAACCATACTCAAGGATTTAAGCGAGCTTTTTGAACAGGACAGCCTGGTTGAAGTAAAGGGTTACAGCCGTCAGGAATCAAGCTATTTTGTCAATTCCGGGCTTCCGCCTCTGAATCTGGTTAAACCCATGGCTGTGGTTAAAACTTTTTTACTCAGCAAATACAAGGATGAAGCCAGACAGGCAATAAAAAAACTGCTTTTTGAATCCTTTTATGAGAGCAAGGACTTTCAAAAAGTTTTTACCGAATCCTACCACCAGAGTGAATCCCTTTTTTTAAAGCTTGAGGAGTTTGAAAACTCTCTGATCACAGAAGAAAAAGGCAGCATAGCCATGGTGACAAAATACATTCAGGACCAAATTAACGGTAAAAAGATCAATGTTGATTTGAGTAGTCTGGTTGACAAGATTAATAAATCAGCTGCCAAAACCCTGGAAGACCAGGTCAACACCTTTCACGGCCTGGCCCAATCATTAAAAAGCATACTGGAAGATGCCCGCAACAAAAACCCCAAATTAATCAGCAATATCAAAACCATTGGCGGAAACCGTAATTCCGAGCTTATTGGCCAGATTTTACAGATCCAGAAGGATCTTTACGCCCTGATCAAGATCATGAAAAACTTTACTGTTATTCACAATCCCGTTGAAGAGATGCGCGCTCCTCAGGGGTGATTCAGGGGTGACCTTGATGAGCAGATGCTCTATCTTGGTTTAAAAGAAGGCCTTGGCCTGGTTCGCGTTAAGGATTGGAAGGGGGCTGGGCCTATTTTTCAAAATAGGCCCAGCCAAGCAAAAGGCGGCGATAAGCCGACGCCTTTTGCTTCGAAGGCAAAAGCCGGAGCCCTGCAAAGCCCGGCCTGCTGAAATGAAATGAAAGCAGGCAACGCCTGGGGTGTAAATTCTATTAAAAACCATTCCCCCCATTTTTTATCAGCTAAAATATTTTCTACAGCGAATTAATCGTTGTCATTCTGAACGCAGCGGAGCGAAG
>JAFGWI010000070.1 GCA_016937215.1 Spirochaetales bacterium
AATAATTTTAAGTAACTGTTCTTTTTGGTAGGTCAAGTCTTTCAGAAACTCGCTTTGAGCCGTTATCCCTTTAATTCCAAAATCCGCAAGACTTTTGAACATGAGTTTTTCTTCTTTTGAAGCACCCTCTGAATCTTCAAATCCAACATCAATCGTCGGTAAAAAATGGTTAAAAACGTCATCAATAGAAGTTAATCCTGTCACTATTTCAGGTTTAACCGGTGCATCAACAGTGAGCTTTTCCACCATTAAAGTCCGGTTTTGGGCAATTTCACTGATCGCCTCATTTGCTTCCTGAGGAACTTCAGTCCCACCAATTCCATAAGTTTGCATATCGGGTTTGTTTTTCAATTTTTCAAAAAAACGTTCATACAGTTCATTCAACCTTCCAAACAATTTCATCATTTTCATCCACCGAAAGTTGAACATGTGATCCTTTTCTTATTTTATCCGTGATTATCATACGAGATAATGGGCGTCTAAGTTTATTACGAATGATACCAACAATAGGCCGGGCACCATATTTTGACGAATATCCGGAAAGCGCCAGCTTTTTTTTTGCATTGTCGTCAATTTCAAGTTTTATCCCTTTATCGTCAAGTGTCTTATAAAGGCTTTTCAGGTGTATATCGAAAATTTTCACAACATTATCCTTATTTATTGGAGCAAAAGGGACAATCTCTGTCAGCCTTCCTAAAAATTCCGGGCGGAAATATTTACTCATAATTTCCATTAATGTGTCAGACGGAGGCACTATTCCGTTATTAAATGTTTGTATAATGTAATCACTACCAATATTTGATGTAAATAGAATAATGGCATTTGAAAAATCTCCTTCCTTGCCAAGGCGGTCATGTAATTTGCCTTCGTCCAGGATTTGCAGAAAAATATCAAAGACAGATGAATGGGCCTTTTCGATTTCATCAAACAATACAACAGAATAGGGCTTTTGCCTGATTTTATTCACCAGTAACCCTCCCTCTTCGTAACCCACATAACCTGGAGGTGCACCGTAAAGCAATGCTGCTGAGTGTTCTTCCTTAAACTCCGACATATCAAACCGAATTAAAAACGATTCATCCTGAAAAAGGAATTCTGAAAGTGTTTTGGCCAGTTCGGTTTTACCTGTTCCGGTAGGACCCAAAAAGAAAAATGAACCAATGGGTTGGCCGGATTTTGTTAAACCGGACCGCGATTCAAGAATGGCTTCGGCGACACTTTTCAGTGCGTGGTCTTGCCCAACTACTCGTTGTTTCAGATAATCTTCCATATTAATCAACCGTTCCCTCTCTTTCGACTGTATTTTTCCGAGCGGGATTCCGGTGCGTTCCGAGACAATGGTTCCAACATCCGATAATTGTAACGAGCTAATTTTTTCCTTAGCTAATAACTCCAGGTTATTCAGTATTTTTTGGCAATATTCAAACAACTCAGCTCCTGAATTAAACTGCAAAATGTTTTGACCTTCATTAATCTTTGAAAAAAGTATTGGAGAAATTTGGTTTTTTAAATCGGAACAAAACCATTTTAATTCGGTAAATCCAGAGTCTTTGTCGTTACTAAATCTTTCAATTTCTGCTTTTAAGGCTTCAACTTTCTGTGATGAAATATCGGCCATCAATCTAACCCCCGCCATCGTATGGTCGATCAAATCAATGGCAGATTCAGGAAGGGATCGCTCTTTCAAAAACCTTTTTGACAACCGAATGGCTTCATCTATAATTTCCTCGCTAACTATTAAGTTATGATGAGCTTCATATCTTGGAATGACCTTAAGAAGCATCCTCTTTGCTGTCAGCTCATCAGGTTCTTCAATTTTCACAACCTCAAACTGTCTGCTAAATGCCTCATCGGGTTCTATAAATTTAGTGTAATTATCAATGGAAGACGTGCCGATAAGAGTAAGGTTCCCCCTCGACAGTTCAGGTTTTAACAGGTTGGCAGCTCCGGCAGTGCCTCCTTGCTTATCAAGCAACATATGGAGTTCGTCAATGAAAAGTATAGCTTTTTCAAACTTCTGTATTTCTAAAATAATATTTTTCAACCGATCCTCAACTTCACCTTTGTAAGAAGCTCCGGCAATTAATGCACCATAATCCAGTTCAAAAATGACAGCATCAAGCAGACTAGCCGGCACTTTTTTGTCAATCACATTTTGTGTAAATCCGTTAATCAATGAGGTTTTTCCTACACCGGTATCTCCAATTATCAAAACATTCGATTTATGCCTACGACCAAGTATCTCAATGATTTCACGTAATTCATTATCCCGATGGACAACCGGGTCGAGTTTGCCCTGTAATGCGAGTTCATTTTTGTCTATGCAATATTTAAACAAGGCATTATGAGCCAATTTCTGCTTTTCCTCCGGCTTTTGCTCTGTAGAAGTACCAATAACATCTTGTAATTCTTTTCTTTCAACAAGAAAATCAATGATTTGCTTTTGTGAGAGCGTAAATGTTTTTAATTGTTCATAGCTGAACCCTACACCCGGTGTACATAAAGCAGCCAAAACTGAAACGGGATCAATTTTGTCTTTCGATAACTTAATCGAAATATTTTCCGCTTCCCTGAAAACAGCTCTGACGTTATTGTCGCCAACAGGATTTTCCGGTACATTCCCTGATTTCGGACAAGACTCGATCCTAACCTCAGCCCATTCCTCAAGGTAATAAATGTCTTGATTAAGGTTCAAAAGAAATTCCCTCAGGTCAACATCTTTATGAAGTAATGCTTTTAATAAATGACCAGGAGAAAACTCCAAATTTGAAAATTCTTTTGCTAAAGATTGTGCAATATTAATTGCACGTTTTAAGTTATCAGTGAAATCCATTTCAAAAATCTTAAATGTTACTTATTCCGATAACGTAAAACACTTAACAAAGTTATATATAAAATTACTGTTTTTTATGCTTAAATGCAATGAGTTATAGGGATGCTATTATATAGGATATAACGCGAAAAGGGACCATGCAGAAACAACAAAAGCCACCGGTTGGTGACTCTTTTTGAGCGGGAGACGGGATTCAAACCCGCGACCCTTAGCTTGGAAGGCTAA
>JAFGWI010000071.1 GCA_016937215.1 Spirochaetales bacterium
AGCAAGTCATTTTTGAAAAAATAACTTGCTATTATTACAATCCTTAACGCTAAAAATAGTGATTCCTGTTTAAGCTAAACAAATACATTTATTATATTATTTGGAATTGAGGCTCTTGTAAAATAGAGGTTTAGCAAGAATCATGGAAATTGCGAATAAGTTTTCTTGTTAACGGATAGTAAATCATCATTTTGCGGCTGTCGGCAAATGGCACATGTCGGGTCAGGAGTTTTGTAAATTACTTAATCAAGAAAGTGCGATTTAAAATAATCCCCTTTTTATTTCCCTATAAAACAGATAATTAAAATAATAGTTTGCTAAACAGGATGTTTTTTTCCTGAATCATTACTTCTTTTCTCGTGGTTTGTGCCATAAGCTAGCTCATGTGTATATACTAAAGTTAAGCGAAAGAGAAAAGGGTAGTGTCCAAATATTGGTATATCCAAAAATGACTGAGAATATGAAATCCCTTTAGCTCGTTGCACACACTTTAAAACTGGTTTATACTGGGCTTCTTATGAGTAAAACGACCCCCATGATGATGCAATACCAAAGCATCAAGGAAAATTATAAGGATGCCATTCTTTTTTTCAGAATGGGCGATTTTTATGAGATGTTTGAAAAGGACGCCAAAGAAGCCTCTCGTTTATTGGATTTGACTTTAACTCAGCGTCATGGAATCCCTATGTGTGGTATTCCCTATCACGCGGCCAAAAATTATATAGCAAAAATATTAAGAGCCAATAAAAAAGTGGCCATTTGTGAACAAACCCAGCTGCCAGGGCCTGGCAAGGGTATTGCCAGGCGCGAGGTGGTAGAGGTTATCACCCCGGGAACCGTTGTGGATGAAGGTCTTTTGGACAGCCATGAAAATAATTATCTTCTTTGTTTAGGGCGCCTTGAAGACACCCTGGCCTTGTCTTACCTGGATTTGTCCACAGGCGATTTTTTTACCCAAGATTTCTCCTTTGAAAACCGCCAGGAGGTGATTAAAAAGGAGTTGGCACGGCTCTCTTCCAGGGAAATTCTGATTCAGGAATCACTGATTAATGAAGATCCTGTTATCAAGCGCCTGCTCTATGAAAAAGGCGGTTTTGTGGTAAATCCTTACCCTGACTGGACCTTTGACCCGGAAATCAATGCCAAGCGTCTTGAAAAGCAATTCGGGGTGAAAAATCTCAAGGGTTTTGGTTTTACCGATAATAGCCCAAGTGTGGGTTCCTGCGGTATTTTACTGGAATATATTAATGATAATTCAAAATCTCTTTTGCCTCATATTGGTGAAATTCGCTTTTATCACCAAAGCCAGTATCTTACCCTTGATGAATCCACCCAGCGCAACCTTGAGCTGGTGACCAATCTTCAGGACGGTTCCGCGCGTTATACCCTGCTGGAAATTCTTTCACATTATCGTAGTTCTATGGGGGGCAGAAAGCTGAGAAACTGGATCCTTAATCCCTTGATCGATTTGGAACTTATCAATACACGCCAGGGCGCGGTTGAGTTGTTTTACCGCAATCAGATTTTATTATCCAAACTACGGGAATGGTTAAGCAAGGTCCTGGACCTTGAACGCTTGAGCGCCCGTGTAGCCATGGACAAGGCCCATGCCAAGGACCTGGTTTTCATCAGAGTGACCTTAAAAGCGGCTATGGAAGTGGTCGAGGCCCTGGAATCCTTCAGAGAACTTAAGCCATTTATGAGCCGAATTGATAAGGCTATAAATAAAATTAAGGATCTGATAGAACTGCTTAACAAGGCCATCGATGATGATCCTTCCATTCTGCTCACTGAAGGTAAAATGATACGTAAGGGCTTTAATAGGGAATTGGATGAACTTCGGGAATTGAAAAAAAATGCCCGATCGGTTTTGGAAAAATTGCTGGAAGAGGAGAGGCAGAAATCCGGTATTAATTCCCTGCGCTTAAAATACAACCGTATTATCGGTCATTTTTTTGAAGTGACAAAAAGTAATCTGTCCGCGGTACCACCTCATTTTATTCGCAGGCAAAGTCTGGTAACGGGAGACCGCTTTACAACTGACGCTTTAATCGATAAGGAAAGCTCGATCAATTCTGCCTCAGAAAGCATCATTGAACTTGAAAAAAAGCTCTTTCTGGAAATCCGTGAGCAAGTTAAGGGACATATTTCCCTTTTGCTGGATATTTCAAAGGACCTTTCGGAAATAGATGTGCTTCAAAGCCTTGCTTATAGCGCGACTCTTCATGGCTTGCGTCGGCCGGAGGTAAATGATAGCTCACAATTGATTATTGTCGAGGGCCGCCATCCTGTTGTGGAAGCCCATATGGCTTCAGGAGAGTTTATTCCCAACAGTCTGCATCTGGATACAGAAAAGGGTAATTTTGTGCTGCTAACTGGTCCGAATATGGCAGGTAAATCAACCTTTTTGCGTCAAATTGCCTTGGTTGTGCTCATGGCTCAAATCGGGTCCTTTGTTCCTGCCGGAGAAGCTGTTATTGGTGTGGTTGACAAGATATTCTGCAGGGTAGGGGCTTCGGACAATCTGGCAAGGGGTGAATCCACTTTTCTTGTTGAAATGAATGAAACAGCTAATATCCTTCGCTCGGCCACAGATAAAAGCCTTTTGATTCTTGATGAGGTTGGGCGTGGTACAAGTACCAAGGATGGATTATCCATAGCCTGGTCGGTGGTTGAATATATCTTGAATCATATCCGGGCTAAAACCCTTTTTGCCACCCATTTTCATGAACTTACCCAGCTTGCTCATGAGGGGCTGCGAAATATGTCCATGGAAGTAAAGGAAACAGCCAGTGAAATCATTTTTTTAAAGCAGATAAAAGAAGGCCCGGCAGATCAGTCCTACGGAATTCATGTTGCCCAGCTGGCGGGAATCCCCGCTGAAGTGATCAAACAAGCCAAAAAGCGGCTTGAGCAAATGAATGAAAAACAAAGCCAGGTCAAATTTTCTGTTGCCCAGGAAAAAGAAAGTGAAGTGCAGGCCAGTCTTTTTGAGCCCGGCGAAATCATTCTGGAAGAGATTATGGGGCTTAAAATCAATAAAACCACACCGCTGGCAGCCTTGAACTGTATTGATAAATGGCAAAAGGAGTTAAAAAACCGGAATTGATTAAAAAAACTTAGTCGCTCAAGAGATCTTTAATGCGTTCTACTGGAATATCGTTGAAAAGATTATTGTGCCCTTCCATGGATGATAGCACCTGTTGCAGCAATTCTTCAGGGTTTTTCTGCTTATTCCAGCTTTCAAGTGATAACTTGTTTTCTTCGGAGATTTCAGTTTTCTCTATATTTGAAAGAACCTCCTGGCGTTCCCCTTTTAATTGGCTCAAAATATAGTCCACCTTGGCCGGCAATTCATTTGGTTTTGCGTTTTTTAATTCGTCTGCGTAGGGTTCAAGCACCTTTTGGTTGTGAAAACGGCTTTTATCCACAATTTCATCAATTTTTTCATAGGGCTCTTCTGTTGTTTTTTCCAAGGAATTTTTCAGGCTTTCAAAACCGGTGATGCGGGTTTGAATAAGGGAAAGTTCGTTTTTCTGGTTGATCAGAATATTATCACCCACTGAAATTTCCTTTTCGGTTTCATATTTTTTATCGCTGTTAGTTTTGGGGGATGAATTAGATAATTTATTTACTTCAGAAGATTTTTGTGTATAGGAATTATTGTTTATCTCCATTTTCCCTCCTCATCAGCTAAATTTTCTTATTTGTTGCTAACAACTGTTCTGTATCTTGATGTTTTGTTAACAATATAGATTTATTCTATAATATAAGTATAATCCGTTTTTAATTCAATTGTCAAATGTTTAATTACCGGTTATACCAACAATTGATTGAATATTGGGCGTATCATTCACTAAAGCTTTGCGGCCGAATAGCCTTGCCTTATAAGCCCAGGGGCGGCAGCGCCTATAAAGTATTGGAAGTAAACAAATACCATTTGCTTTATATAGGGGGAAATTGATTATTTTAATGAAAATCAAAACAATGATATGTGGTTTTAAAAACAAATTTTTATGGCTTCTGTCTTTATTCTATTATAAGCGATGCTATTTGTGCGGCAAAAAGGGTTTTTACCTTTGTTCTGACTGTGAGTCGCGCTTGGAAGTTGTTGCTTCAAGCGGCTGTTTTTTTTGTTCCAGACCCTTGATTTCAGAAAATCGAGTTTGCACATATTGCCGGGATCGTTCATATTCTTTTGACAAGCAAAAATCGCTTTTTTTATACTCAGGCTTGGTTAGAGAATTGATTTTTCAATATAAATTCAATCGCAAAATCTATCTGGCAGATTTTTTCGCGAGATCCCTGGCTGTTGAGATAGAAAAAAACTATAGCTGTTTTGACTGGATTGTCCCCCTTCCTTCGGTTCAAAAGATTTTTTACCGAAGAAAGCATGTAACACGGATTGTTAAGTTGCTGGAAAAAAAATATAAGCTAAAAGTCCTTTATCTTTTTAGTTCCACAACCCGAAGGTCTCAGAAAAGTCTGGACTATATCCAGCGTTTGGATAATTTGCGTGGAAAAATTCACCTGAAAAAAGAATTTCCAGGGCTAAAAGGCAGTTCGGTTCTGCTGGTCGATGATATTTTTACAACCGGCGCCAGTTCAGAGGAGTGCGCGAATTTGCTTTTAAAAAATGGCGTTGGAAAGGTCGAAGTGCTGACTCTGGCGTTGGATTGATTCTTTTGGCCAGTGTGGTTTTGTTTTATTGGTTAGTTATGTTGCTTCTTTCTGTTAGGGATTGAAGCTGGGCAAGCGGGTTTTTCAAAACCCGCGCGGCCAAGCGTTTTTGGGCGGATAATTTCCGACCAAAAACCTTCGAAGGCGATAGCCGGAGCAGCGGAACAGCCCGGCCTGCCAAGCCCCCGGGCGGCAGGTAACAGCCAAAAGACGAACATTATCTTGAATATCCGGAAAATAATCGCATATTTCCGATGGTTTTTCTATTGACAGAGGCAATAAAACATTCTATTATAAATTAAAATTGATTGACTACTAAGTAAAGAGTCGCTTTTGAGCCGACTCTTTTTTTATAGGTGACCTATTGGAGACTGAATTAGAAAAAAAAGTATTCGCGGATATTAATCCGATTATCGAGGCTATGGATTTTCATTTGATTGATTTAAAAATTGGCCGTCGAAAAGGGATTGTTGATATTCATATTGTCATTTTTTCATCCAGCGGGATTTCCATCGGTGACTGCTCTTCTGTTTCTAAAGGAATTTACCCTCGATTGGAATTATTCGAAGAACTTGAAAAATTTTCATTGAGTGTGGCTTCGACAGGTTTGAACTGGCAGATCAAACGCTCAAGGGAATATCCTTTTTATATAGGAAAGGCCCTGAGAATATTACTGCCAGGTGCTTCCGAGTGGATTAAGGGTGAACTTCAAGGAGTTAATCAGGAAAACTTGATTATTTTAACCGCTGGTGAGTCCCGGGCGCTTAAAATAAGCGATATTAAAAAAGCAAAGCTCGATTTATAGCTTTGAAAAGAGGTGTTTCATGTCGTCAGATATTTCTATGGCTATCAGGCAGTTGATTCAGGAGAGAGGGATTAGTGAGGATCTGGTTTTAAGAACCATCGAAGAGTCTCTTCTGGCTGCTTATAAACGTAAATTCGGAACCTCCGATAACGCAGTGGTCCGGTTTAATGATGATAATAGTGAAGTATCCATTTTTGCCCAAAAGCAGATTGTTGATGACGTTATTGATCCTGTATCAGAGATTGATCTTGAAGAAGCTTTAACCTTGAATAGTGAATGCGAAATTGGTGATGAGTTGTTGATTGAAATCAACCCCAAGGATTTTGATAGAATATCAGTGCAGAGCGCCAGACAGAAAACCAAGCAGAAATTCAGGGAGATCCAAAAGGACACCCTTTATTCTGAATATCAGGATAAGGTTGGGGAAATGATTATCGGTTATTACCAGCGCGAGAGAAATGGCAACATTTTTGTGGATCTGGGCAAGGTAGAAGGTATTCTGCCGAAAAAATACCAGTCGCCGCGAGAGGTTTATCATTTAAATGACCGTATTAAAGCCCTTATTTTTGAAGTAAACAAGGCTTCATCAGGCTTGCAGATTGTTTTGTCACGAACCCATCCGGAGTTTGTAAAGCGGATTTTTGAGCTGGAAGTACCGGAAATTTATGACCACACTGTGGAAATTTTCAAAATTGTCCGGGAACCGGGTTATCGAACAAAAATAGCGGTTTATTCCAATCGTGATGATGTTGATCCGGTTGGCGCTTGTGTTGGATTGAAGGGGGTTCGCATTCAAGCCATTGTTAAGGAGCTTGAAGGTGAAAAAATAGATATCCTTCGTTATGATATAGACCCACGTGCTTTTATTAAAAATGCCCTGTCGCCTGCTGAGGTGATGGATGTGGTGATTCTTGATGAAGCCAAGAAACAAGCCCTGGTTATTGTTCAGGATGCGAATTTTGCCTTGGCTATCGGAAAACAGGGCTTGAATGTTCGTCTGGCAAATCGCCTGGTGGACTGGAATATAGATGTTAAAACAGAAGCCCAATTCGCGGAAATGGATATTTCACTTGAAACGAAAAAGGCGGTTAGTGCCCTTTTCAGTGAGGGTGAAACCGATGTTTCCCGTGAGGAGATCAGCTCTATTGCCGAGCTCCCGGGATTGGACTCTGATGTGGTTTCAGTGCTGAAAGAAAATAATGTTGATCTTATTGAAGATCTGATCACTTTAACCAAAGCTGAATTGCTTCAATTGGACGGTCTTAATAATGAACAAGTTGAACAAATACTCAAGGTTGTTGACGAGAATGTTGAGATTGTTGAGGAAGGTAAGGATTCTTCATTTGTGACTCAATCGGAAACCGATGTGGCAGAAGAGGAAGAGTCGGATGAAGAAGCTTATGAGTGTCCTGAATGCGGGGCTGCTATTAGCATCGATATGTCCAATTGCCCCAGTTGTGGAATTGGTTTGAGTTTTGAAGAGATCGAAGAAGAGCCTGATGATCAGGAAGAGCCTGAAGAATAGGATGTATTATGTTTTTAGAGATTAACACCACTCTTGACGGGCTGAGCGCAATTAAGATAAACTGTACCCAGGTATTACGCATGTAAACCTGATGTGCGACTGAGATGAAATTATAAAGGATTTTTATGGGTGAAGAGCAAGACAAAACCAAGAAGCCAAAAACGACACTAATTAAGCATCGTAAGAAGGAGCCTTCAAATACTCAAGCTGAAAATGCTGTTAAAAAAGAGAAGAAAAAAGTCGTTATTATAAAAAAGAAAAAACCGAAAAAAGTTAGTGTTAAGGTCGAAACGGTTCAAGCCAAAGCTTCAGAAGCTGATCATGTAGATGAAACACCAAAAGAGGTGACTCGCTCTGAAAATAAACCTGAAATAAAACGAGAGGAAAGGCCCAGGGAAAAATCCTCCCAGAATGTACAACATAGAGATCGTGATCGAGATAAAGAAAAGGATCGTTTTAATAAAAATCAATCTGGAAGTTTTGAGAAAAAGCCTTTTGTTAAACCAGGGTCTGGCGGAAATAGTTATGGTGGAAACAGCTATGGCGGGAATAATTATGCCGGAAACAAAGGCAAGCCAGGTGGTAACTGGAAAAAGGATCATGGAAATAACCGTGTTTTTAATAAAGATAAAGATCAGCCCGAACGAAGCGGCCCCCCGAGAACCGGGGTAAACAAGAATCGTAATGCCAAACGTACTGATTCTTCGTCCTCCTCTTCTTCTACGGCACCGGTAGAGAAAAAACAGCCAGCGCGAAAGGTTTTTTACACCAAGAAAAAAAATGTTTATCAGAAGAGAAAAGAAGAGCATACTGAAAAATTTGTGCCTTCAAAAAAGAAAAATCAGAAGAGAGCTAATCCAGTTCCAAAAGAAATCTCTATTATGGAGGTTATTACTATAGCCGAATTAGCTAAAAAAATGAATTTAAAAGCTTCTGAACTGATATCCAAACTTTTTGGAATGGGTATGATGGTGACAATCAATCAGCAAATTGATGCTGAAACAGCTACAATTTTAGCCGATGAATTCCATTGCAAGGTTCATATTGTTTCACTTTATGATGAGACCGTGATTGAGGAAGAATCGGAAGAAAATATAGAGTTTTTGGATCGCCCGCCCATTATTACGGTCATGGGGCATGTTGACCATGGTAAAACCAAACTTCTTGATGCTATCCGAACAGCCAATGTCGTTAGCACGGAATTTGGCGGTATTACTCAGCATATAGGTGCTTATGCTGTGGATATTCATAATCATAAAATTGTTTTTCTCGATACTCCCGGTCATGAAGCCTTTACTTTGATGAGGGCCAGAGGGGCGCAGATAACCGATATTGTTGTGCTTGTTGTGGCTGCCAACGACGGTGTCATGCCTCAAACCTTGGAAGCCATCAATCATGCAAAAGACGCAAAGGTTCCAATTATTGTGGCCATTAATAAGGTTGACCTTGTGGATGCCAATCCAGAGAAGGTGAAGAAACAATTATCTGATTATAATCTTTTACCTGAAGACTGGGGCGGGACAACCATTTTTTGTGAGATTTCAGCATTAAAACAAACCGGTATTACCGAGCTTCTGGACAGCATATTGCTTCAGGCTGAGATGCTTGAGTTAAAGTCCAATTATGATTGCAGAGCTCATGGTACGGTTTTGGAGTCCAAAGTTGAGGTTGGCCGAGGTATTGTTTCCACAATACTTGTGCAAAAAGGTGTTCTTAAAATAGGTGATGCTTTTATAGCCGGTATTTATCCAGGCCGAGTGAGGGCCATGTTTAATGATAAGGGTGAAAAAATAAAAGAGGTTTCTCCTGGATTACCTGTTGAGGTGATTGGTTTAACTGGTATCCCTGATTCAGGCGATCCCTTTCAGGTTACTGAAAATGAGAAAACCGCGCGTTTGATTGGTGCCAAGAGGCAGGAATTAAAACGCCAAGAAGAATCCCGAAATGTTAAGAAAGTTACTTTGGATAATCTTTATGATAAAATCAAAGAAGGAGCAATCCAGGAACTGAAGGTTATTATCAAAGGTGATGTTCATGGTTCTGTTGAGGCCCTTAAGTCGGCTCTTGAGAAATTATCGACACCTGAGATACGTTTAACCGTAATCAGCGCTCTTGCTGGAGCCATTAATGAAGGTGATATTTATATGGCCGCTGCTTCAAGTGCCATCGTGATCGGTTTTCATGTTAGACCATCTCCAAATGCGCAAGCCATCGCTGAAAGGGAAAAAGTGGAAATTCGTAAATATAATATTATTTACGACGCGATAGAAGATATTCGTGACGCAATGGAAGGTATGCTTTCTCCTGACTTGCGAGAAGAGGTTGTGGGTACAGCCGAGGTTCGTCAAACTTTCAAGGTGCCAAAAATCGGGCTTATTGCTGGTTGTTATGTTACTTCCGGAAAGATCCGCCGTAATGCCAGTGCTCATGTTATTCGTGATGGAATTGAAATGATTACAGGAAAGATTTCGTCTCTGCGGCGCTTTAAGGATGACGCGAGAGAGGTTGATACTGGGTATGAGTGTGGTATTGGAATTGAAAATTTCACTGATTTAAAGGAAGGCGATATTATTGAGGTCTTTGAAATAAGGGAAATTGCAAAAAAATTAACTAGAAAAATAGATAATGAGTGATATACGGAAAAAAAGAGTTGAAAGCCTTTTACAGCAGGAACTCAGTCAGATGCTGTTGAAAAGGGAAGTGAAGGACCCTCGGATCTCTGAATCGGTATGTATTTCCAGAATCGAGACCTCTAGAGATCTGAGGTATGCCAAAGTCTATGTTGTAAATTATGATATTAAAGTAAATATGACTGATTCCGTTGAGGCATTGAATCATGCTGCCGGGTTTATGCAGTCTCTCCTGGGAAAGCGTATTACAATTAGGCATGTGCCAAGGCTGACATTCATACTTGACGCGGGCTTGGAAGCCGGGTTCCGGATGACTCAAAAGTTGAAGGATTTGGAGATCCATGATCCAGAATGATGGACTTATCCTTGTAAATAAAAATAAAGATATGACATCTTTTCAATGTTTGAGTCCATTGAAGCGTAATTTAAACAAAAAAAAGATCGGTCATACCGGGACTCTTGATAAATTTGCCTCAGGACTGTTGTTGGTGTTAACCGGTCCTTTTACGCGTTTTGTACCCTATTTTCATCAATTCGCTAAAAAATATACTGCTGTGGTTAAAATGGGCGAGGAGACCTCTACTTTTGATCCAGAGGGGCAGATTACTGAAAAATCTCAAATCCCTTGTTTGGACTTACTGGAAGTTAAGTTACAAGAATTTCAGGGTGCCATCATGCAGGTTCCTCCTGTGTATTCAGCGATACATAGTAATGGTAAGAGAGCTTATCAGCTGGCAATGGCAGGAGTAAATCCTGATCTTAAACCCAGAAAAGTTATTATCCATGATATAAAACTTTATAATTACAACCCGCCTTTTTTTACCCTTGATGTACATTGTTCGACAGGTACCTATATTCGTTCACTTGCGAGGGATATATGCCGTGAGGCTGGATCCTGCGGCCATCTTGTGGAATTAAAAAGAACTTCAATCGGACCTTTTTGCCTTGAAAATGCCAAAATTCCTGAAAGTATAGAAAAAAATGATATTCTTGGATTTGAACAATTTTTACCTAAATTATCCGGTTTGGAGTTTATCGATATAAAGGAGGATTTTCATTCAATGGTTATGAATGGCTTTCCTTTAAAAGACCATTTTTTTGAAAAAAAGGACCTTCTTTCCGGTAAATATTACTCATATAAAAGAGGTGAGTTTCTGGTTGTGTGTGAAAAAAATGATATTCACTGGAAATATCATATGGTTTTAAGGCTTGGATAATGGAATTATTGGATTGGAAGAATCTTGTTTCCGGTCTTCAAGAGAGGATTGAGGGTGTTTTAACAGTTGGCGTTTTTGATGGATTACATCTTGGTCACCAGGAATTAATAAATGCTGTTGTTACTTCAGGATTAAAGGGAGAAAAGATACTCATTACTTTTAAAAACAACCCAGCTTCCTTGCTGAGGCCTTTTGAATTTAAAGGAAATTTATTGAGTATTCGCCAAAAACTGGAAAAAATCGAAAAGCTTGGCATTGAACGCGTTATTTTGATTGACTTTTCTGAGGATTTCAGTAAAATAGCTGGAAGGGAATTTATAAAAGTGCTTATGAATTCCATTAATATACAAAAAATGGTAATCGGAAAAGATTTTCGTTTTGGTTATCATCGGACGATTGGTAA
Organism: Spirochaetales bacterium; assembly: GCA_016937215.1. Taxonomy (GTDB): domain Bacteria; phylum Spirochaetota; class Spirochaetia; order SZUA-6; family JAFGRV01; genus JAFGWI01. The sequence goes on from JAFGWI010000071.1 coordinate 11,261, forward strand.
AGAAAATTTAGGCAATTTAATCATGCCTGCAATGTTGGAAGTAGTTGAACCTGTGGATATTGAAAACCAAAAGGTCAGTTCCAGCCGCATACGTGATCTAATTCTAAAAGGGCAGATTCATCAAGCTAATCAATTGCTGGGATATGCTTTTAGTATTGATGTTAGGCAGATCAAACAGTCTGATTATGCATCATCTTGCCAAATTTATAAAAATGCAATTCATCAGATTTTACCCGATTATGGTGAATATGATGCAATAATTGAAGCAAAAACAACAAGATTTTCAGCTAAAGTCATTATGACTGAGGAATTCTTGAATATCAGGACTGTCGCGTACAATTCCTGTGATGAAATTAAATATATTACATTTGTTTAGACTAAAGGAAGGAGTTCTAAATGCCACTTGCTAAAGAAGTTAAAAAAAGTATCATCGCTGAGCACGGAAAAAACGAAAATGATACTGGTCGAACCACGGTTCAAATTGCACTGTTAACACAAAGAATAAAAGATTTAACCGAGCATTTTAAGGTGAATACAAAGGATCATAATTCACGACGTGGTTTGCTTAAGTTAGTAGGTCAGAGGAGAAGATTATTAAGGTATTTAAAGAATACGGATCTTGAAGAATACCGGGCAACTCTCAAAAAACTTGACTTAAGAAAATAAGAAGAATAGGAATAAATTAATGATACATAAGGTAACACTGGAACTGGGCAAAGAAGTTTTGACCTTGGAAGTCGGAAGAATGGCCAAGCAAGCGAATGGTTCAGTTTTTGCCAGTTATGGCGGATCTTGCGTTCTCGCTACTGTTTGCGCAAGCTCTGCAGACCAGGAGTTGGATTATATTCCACTCTCGGTTGATTATAATGAGAAGTTTTATGCCGCTGGGAAGATCCCTGGCGGTTTTTTGAAAAGGGAAGGTCGTCCACAAAATCGGGAGATTCTAGTTTCCCGACTGATTGATAGGCCTATCAGACCCTTGTTCCACAAGGAATATAATCACGAAATACAATTAATTCCAACAACAGTTTCTGCTGATCAAATTAATCCGCCAGATGTCGTTGGTATGATTGCAGCCTCAGCTGCTGTCCATATTTCAGATATTCCCTTTGATGGCCCTGTAGGTGCCGTAAGGGTATCTGTTGTTAATGATGAGATAATTATTAACCCCAATTTTGAACAAATAGAAAATGGCTCTCTTGAAATATTGGTCGCTGGAACGCGTGATGGCATCACAATGGTTGAAGGTGGTGGTCTGGAAATTTCTGAAGATCTGATGTTAAGGGCCATTGATGAAGCCCATAAATGGATTAAAAAGATTTGTGATCTTCAGGACGAACTACGCAGTATTTGTGGCAAGGAAAAAGCTTCCTTAATTAAGGAAGAAAAGCTTTTCTCGCTTCGTGATGATGTTCGTACCTGGGCTTTTGATAAATTAAAAGAGGCTTGTTTTGTTCTTGGTAAACATACTCGTTATGCTGCCATTAAAAAGGTAAAGCAAGAGTGTTTACAACATTTTGAGGAAATAATTCCGGAAAAGGAAATCCCTTTTTTTAATCGACTATTTGAGGATATGGAAGCGGAAATAATCAGAAAGTCAATTTTTGAAAATAAAATTCGAACTGATGGTCGTGGTCCTGAGGATATTCGTCCTATAAACTGTGAAATTGATATTTTACCCCGTGCACATGGATCCGCGCTCTTTACCCGTGGAGAAACTCAGGCTCTCGCGGTTACAACTCTCGGTACGGTTGATGACGAAAAAATCATCGATAACATTGATGGTGATATGCGCAAAACTTTTATGCTTCATTATAATTTTCCGCCCTTTTCGGTTGGAGAAACAGGTCGACTTGCCACAGGACGACGAGAAATTGGACATGGTCATCTGGCCGAGCGGGGGTTACAACCAATGCTTCCGGATAAAGCAGATTTTCCCTATACAATTCGTCTGGTATCTGAAGTGCTGGAGTCGAACGGTTCTTCAAGTATGGCTACCGTATGTGGTGGAACTTTGAGTTTGTTGAATGCAGGTGTACCCATGAAAAAACCAGTGGCTGGTATTGCCATGGGTTTGATTAAAGAGGGTGATGATTTTGTCGTTCTCAGTGATATTTTGGGAGAAGAAGACCATTTGGGTGATATGGACTTTAAAGTTACCGGAACACGAGATGGAATCACGGCCTTTCAAATGGATATCAAAATTGATAATGTCTCTGCTGATATCATGGCTAAGGCTTTGGCACAGGCCAAAGATGGTCGCATGAAGATTCTTGATATCATGAACAACACTATTTCAGGACCTCGTGAATCTCTTTCTGAGCATGCGCCAAAAATTTTGATGATGAAGATTGATCCTGAAAAAATCGGTACAGTTATTGGTCCTGGCGGAAAAATGATTAGATCAATTAGTGAAAAATTCGATTCATCAATTAATATTGAGAATGATGGAACTGTTACAATTTATTGCAAGAATCAATCAGGTGCTGCGTCAACAAAGGATTATGTTGAATCATTATTGGCTGAACCAGAGGTTGGCAAGATATACCAAGGAACAGTAAAGCGTATTGTTGATTTTGGGGCTTTTGTAGAATTTATGCCTGGTAAAGAAGGGCTTGTTCATATTTCAAAGCTTGCTCGTCATCGTGTTCAGAATGTTACTGATGTTGTAAAGGATAACGATCAAATCCCCGTAAAATTGGTTGAAGTCGATAAAATGGGTCGATGTAATCTAAGTTATATTGATGCCATTGATCCTGATGGAGCAACTGAAGAAAGCTCACGTGATAGCGGAGCTGAGCATCGAGGTCATCGGAATCGTTCAGATCGAAACGATAGAAACGATCGAAATGATCGAAACGATAGAAGTGACCGCAGCAGATTTAAGCGGAGATAAACTTGATCCAGCTTACAAGACTGGAGAATCAAACAGAAATTTTGATGGAGACAGTGGCTAATACCAATGTTGTCTCCATCGGATTCTGGATAAAAACCGGCTCTCGGGATGAATCTCCTGAACAAGCCGGGTTTTCTCATTTTTTGGAACACATGCTGTTTAAGGGCACTAAAAAGAGAAATGCCTTGGATATTGCCAAAGAGATAGACCGATTAGGCGGCAGTATCAATGCCTATACTGAGCATGAAGTCTGTTGTTTTTACTGCTCACTGCCTTATTTTCATCTTGATAATGCAATTGAAGTGTTATCGGATATAATCACTCAGTCTGTGCTTGATGCGGATGAAATAGAAAAAGAAAAATCAGTTGTCATTCATGAAATAATTTCCGCTTATGATAGTCCTGAAGAAACAGGGATAGATCTATATCTCTCCGATTTTTGGGGTGACCATCCCTTAGGAAATAAAATTACCGCTGAAGTTGATCAGATCAAGAAAATATCACGTAATAAATTACTAGAATTTTATTATGAACGATATTTGCCCCATAACTTAACTGTTTCAGTTGCCGGTAGATTTGAGGTAAATTATCTAGTAAAATTACTCCAAGATAATTTAATTTTTAAAAATGAATCTTGTTTTGAAATAAATCGAGTTATTCCAAAACGTATTGAAAAATGGAGATTCATTAAAGATAGATTCAAACAGGTGCATATATATTCAGGAATGCAAATAAAGGATATGAAGACGATTAAATCATATTATAGTTTGCTGGTTTTTAGTACCTTGTTTGGTGAATCTATGAGTTCCCGATTGTTTCAGCATATTCGGGAGAAATATGGTTTTTGTTATTCAATATATAGTTTTCGTTCTAATTTTTCAGATACATCTTTGTTGACATTGTACGCGTGTACGACACCGGATTTTTTTATTCCTTTAATTAAAGCAATTGAGAATGAGTGGTCTTTGTTGTTGAAAGAATTTATTGATGTTAAAGAAATAGAGGATGCTAAAAGTCATTTAAAAGGCAGTATGTTATTGTTTATGGAGGATATGGAAGGTCGCATGAAACGGCTTTTTCGTGTTTACCATAATACGGGAAGTTTGTTGGAAGTAGATTCAGCTTTATTATTATTAGATGAAGTTAATTTGAACGATTTAAAGATTTTAGTTCATGATAACGTTAAGGCTGATAATTTTAATTTACTGGCCTATGGTTGTCCTCGAATCAAAAGATTTGAACAATCAAAGTTTTTATTCTGAGGAAGGATTATTATGATTGAGTGTAAATGTGTTGTTAAGGGCGAGGTTCCTCATTATGCCACTGATGGTTCAGCAGGAGCTGATCTGAAAGCCAATATTGAAGAAAGCATTCGAATTGAACCTGGGCAAAGGGTTTTAGTTCCCACTGGATTGTTTATTGAAATACCCCACGGGTATGAAGCACAAATCCGGCCTCGGTCCGGTTTGGCTTTGAAAAAGGGAATTACTGTTTTGAATTCACCTGGAACAATTGATTCAGATTACCGAGGGGAAATAAAAGTTATTCTAATTAATCTTGGAAATGAAGCCGTTGAAATTCACCCTCACGATCGGATAGCACAGATTATTTTTGCACAGGTTGTTCAAGCTAAATTTTTGATTCATGATAAAATTGCACTGACACAGAGAGGGGAAGGCGGGTTTGGTTCCACGGGTTAAACTTTACGTTAATTTATTTGTTTTTTGTATACTCGTTTTCTCATGTGCCAGTGCAACAAAATCCTATGAAAAAAGGCAAGTGCATTCTTCCCAATTATTACCCTATTTGTCTGAAAATGATTTTATAGACGAGGAGAAAATTATTCATGAAATCAATGTATTATTTACTGAAGGAAAATTCGAAACTTCCATTGATAAATTGCATGAGTTTCGCTATAAATATCCTAATTCCCACTATTTGGCGCAAACATATTATTTAAGTGGTTTAACTTTATATAAATTGGATCAAAGATTTAAAGCCAAATATTACCTTAAACAATGTATTTTTCAGAATAAAAAGAATATTTGGGAAATAAAATCAGGATTTTTACTTGGCCAAATTTTATATCAAGATCGTTTTTTTGAGGATGGCTTCAATATTTTAGTAATGACATTGGAAAAATTAACTTATATAGGTTTTAATTCGATTTCTAAAAAAAACCTTGATCAAATATATTTGATTTTGGCAGAAATCTCTTTGAACCAAAAAAAAGATAAAAATTTAGCATATCAGTATTTTATTAATATAAATTTTAGTAATTTAGATAATGATTCGCGCAATAAATACTATCTTATTCAAAAAAAATTAAGATGGAATTACTTGCCTCACTATAAAATCGGACTTCAAGACGGAAATATCTCGGCCTTATGCGTAGATGATGATGATATCTGGATTGGCACCTGGAATGGGGGGCTTGCTCGTTACACCTTAAGCTCTGGTAAGTCTGAAGTCTTTACAATGGGAAAAACCCAACTACTCGATAATGCTATACGAGCCATTGAGATTACTGACAATTACGTTTGGGTCGGCACATTTTATGGTTTATCTGTTTATTCTAAAGCAAGTTCCAAATGGAAAACAATTGATCAAATAAATGGCATTAAACCTGAAATTATTTCCGTAATTAAGTTTTTCAATGGTAATTTTTTTGTTGGAACACTAGGATCGGGATTGTTTGTATTTAATATTGCCATGAATAAATGGACTCATTTTAGCCAAAAAAGTATTGCTTATATTTTAAGTATTGAAAACTTTAATGACAATCTTTTAGTCGGGACAATGACAAGTGGCATAAACATTTTCGATCTCACGAATAATTCTATTACTAATTTTCAAACCATAAATGACTTGTTGCCGTCAAAAAATATTACCATGATTTTATTTATTGATAATGATTTATGGATTGGAAGTTACGGCAGCGGTTTGTTCAAGTATAATTTTGATAATGAGCAATTGTTCTGTTATTCAAAGAAATCAGGTGAAATCGCTGATGATTGGTTACTATGCGGAACCCGAACTGAAAATGCAGTATATTTTGGTACATTCGGCGGCGGCGTTTCTGTATATTATCCAAATACAAATACTTGGGAAAAATTAGATTTATCTAAAGGTTTGAATTCATTTGATGTTGCATCTATAGCAAGTTCGTCAAAAAATGTGTATTTTGGAACCCTGGGTGAAGGAGTTTCAATTTATAATGAACAATAAACTTTCAAAATATAATGAAGTTTTCATCTATATAATTAAAGAAGTTTTATTTTCTATTTTTATTGCTTTTTTATTTTTCTTTTTTGTTTTTTTTATTAATTATATCATTTTGATTGCACAGCAAATATTGTCTAAAAATGCCCCACTGGATGATGTTATCGAGTTAATGATTTGTTTTTTACCTCAAATAATTTCTCTTTCATTGCCCTTTAGCGCTTTGGTCGGGTCCTTAATGGCTTTGGGAAGATTATCATCGGATAATGAAATTCTCGCGTTTAGAGCTTCAGGAATTTCCCTGAATAAGATTTTTAAGCCTATTTTTGTAATTAGCGTTTTTATTACATTATTATCTTTTTTTGTTAATGATTATCTTCTTCCATTGGGATTTATAAATTCTCGAATTATTCAGCGACGTATTCTCTATAAATTACCAACTTTGGAATTGGAACCTTATCGTGCAAAAACCTATGATGACAAAGTCATTGTTACAGGTGGTATTGTAGGGAATCTTTTATTGGATGTCATTATTATTGATAAAACTTCAGACAATAAAAAGCGAGTCATTAATGCAAAAACTGCCAGGCTTTTGGAAAATAGTGAAGAACTTGGTGTGCTCTCACTTGAGCTCTCTGAAGTTTCCATTCATATCGCTGATCCGAAAGACGCGGAAAGTTATGAATACTCAACTGCCAAACAAATGACATTTAATATTTTACTCACGCAATTTTTACAAAGCACAGGCCCTTTAAATCCCACACCATACGAAATGGCTTTTGTGGATGTTTTGAAGGAAGTCCGAAATAAGGAAATTAAATTAGCAGAAAGAAGAATGAGCCAATTTGAGCGTATACAATTTGCTAAATATGATTTAGCTATGGAGATTCAGTACGCTTCTCAACTTGGATCCCTTTCACGAATGATGCTGAATCAACGTAATTCGTCTATTCAAAGGTCCTATGATGCTTATCTACGTGAAACTGAGAAAAAAGTTGAAGATAATAGCTTAAGGAATTATCGTGTTGAATTGTATAAGAAATTTTCGCATCCCTTTTCGTGTGTTGTTTTTATCATATTCGCCTTCCCTATAGGATTGATGGCTAGAAAAAGCGGCCGTATTATCGGTTTCGGTATCGGTGTTCTTATGTCTGCTTTTTATTGGGGAATGCTTTTTGTGAGTTATCGCACTGGGGCCAGAGTCGATTTTTCTCCTTTCCTCGTAATTTGGGCCCCGAATATAATTATTGGTTTTATTGGAGCAGGGCTCTTTTTCATGAGGTTGAAAAAATGAAAAGTGTGTATTTCTGGTTACTCAAATCATTTGTGTTGATTTTTTTTATATCCTTATTTTTTTTTATTTTTATTTTTCAATTACTCGATATTTTTTCCAATATTTATCATTACGTTAATTTTGAAGTTTCAGCAGTAACAATTGGACAAATCGCTCTTTATTACACACCTAAATGTATTATTTATTCATTACCTATCAGCCTTCTTTTTTCAATCATTTTTACTCTAGGTAATTTATATATGAATAATGAATTAATCGCTGTTTTTGGTTCAGGTATTAGTTTGTATAAATTTGTAATTCCACTAGTGATTGCAGGTGTTTTTTTATCACCATTTATGTTTTTTTTTGAAGATCAAATTGTAATTCCAACATTGCGTGAAAAAAATATTATTCAGCGACAAGCTTTGAATCAGTCAGAACCCTATAGTGATAACAATATTGGTGTCAAAACCGCTGATGGTAAAATTATTTATCAGGCGAATCATTTTAAGGATTCTGAAAAACAATTAATAGGTATGACGATTCTGATTAAAGACGATGATGGTGATATTAACACACGATATGAAGTTCAAAATGCGTTCTGGAATGACCGGAATTGGGTTTTGAATCAAATAGTAATTTATAAATGGAATGATAATAAAAATATTTATGACATAGAAACCACAGAAGTGTTGGATGATCCCAAATTTGCCGAACCCCCTGATGTTTTTAAGAAATTAACACGAAATATAGAGGAGATGAACTTAAAAGAAGCAGAATCCTGGATTTCTGATTTGCGAAAAGCCGGCAGGTCTTATGAAGCTTCTTTGAGTGAATATTATAAAAAATATTCATTTTCATTAACCCCTATCATCGTTGCTTTGATTTCTTGTTCGGTTGGTGGTTTATTAAAAAAGAACGTTTTATTGATGAGTTTGTTTTTATCTATTTCAATTGTTGTTATTTATTTTGTTTTTCAATTATTGTTGTCTACTTTCGCTTCAAATGGTATGATCCCTCCTTTTTGGGGAGCTTGGTCGCCTTTCTTGCTTTTTTGCGGAGTTGGAATCATCCTAGTTAAAAGCGCTCGGACATAGGAGGAATATCTTATTTTTAAAATAATCCATCAAAATAAAAATAAAACACGAATAGGCGAACTCCATCTCAACCATGGTATTGTAAAAACTCCAACCTTTATGCCTGTTGGAACTAACGGTACAATGAAAGCTGTGAGCAATAATTTCATTGAAGAATTACGAGTTAACTTGATTTTATCCAATGCTTATCATTTATATTTACGGCCAGGTATGGAGATTATTAAAAATGCCGGAGGTTTGCATCGTTTCATGAATTGGTCACATAATATATTAACCGATTCCGGCGGTTTTCAGATTTTCTCATTAGCTCCTTTTCGTAAAATCAAGGATGAAGGCGTCCGCTTCCGCTCTCATATTGACGGGGCTTATCATTTTTTAACGCCTTCCGATGTTATTGAAATACAAACCACCATAGGTAGTGATATTATGATGCCTCTAGATGTGTGCACACCCTTTGGAATCTCTGAAAAAGAAGCTTTAAAAGCCTTGGAAATCACAACAGCTTGGGCCCGGGAGAGCAGGAAGAAATGGCAGGAAGGTGAAGTAAACAGATTCTTGTTTGGAATTATTCAAGGTAATTTTTTTCCTCATTTAAGAAAGCAAAGCGCCGAACAACTTATTGATCTGGATTTACCAGGATATGCCATAGGCGGCCTTTCTGTTGGAGAAGGTTTTGAGGTTTTTTCTGACATGCTTTCCCTAACTCGTCAATATATTCCTTATGATAAACCCTTGTATGTTATGGGAATTGGTACTCCTCAATTTATTTTAAAAGCCGTAGAATTAGGAGTGGATATGTTTGATTGTGTTTTTCCAACACGCATAGCCAGAAATGCTCTGGCTTTCACCCATTCAGGCAATTTAAACCTAAGGCTTGAAAAAAATAAATTTGATAATGGACCAATCGATGCAGCTTGTTCATGTTATACCTGTCAAAATTATTCCAGATCATATCTGCGTCATTTATTCAAAGCAAAAGAGATCAATGGAGCTGTTCTGACAACTCAACACAATTTATTTTTTATTGAACAATTAATGAATTCTATCCGAAAATCTATAGAAGAGGATAAATTTAATATATTTATGACAAATTTTTTAAACCAGTATTCCTCAGGAGTAGCATAAAGATTGAAGAATCCGCGTAATTTTGGTAAATTACAATATTATTTTATTCTATTATTTATATTTACTGGCATTTCCTTTTGTTTTTCCAATACAATTGAGCTGCAAAGTACAGGGCCGCGTTTACTCCAATTGAAAATCTTGGAAGAATTATCTGATTATCTCTCTGTACCATATGAAAAAAGCGGTCTCTCAAAAGGAGGGATTGATGATTTGGGTTTGCTCTTCAGAGTATATAAAGATGTTGTAGGTGTGCTCTTACCTCGGGATTATGACAAGCTCTGGACATTTTGTCAAACAATCACTTCAGAAATATTTCCCGGTGATTTGGTTTTTTTTGATTTTAATCGGGATAAAGCTCCCGATCATTGTGGAGTTTATTTGGGAGACACGCGGTTTATTCATTCAAGTAATTTGGGAAGAGTAAAGGGTGTTGTCATTTCTTCCTTGCAGGAAAATCAGTATCAACCCTATTATCTAGGAGCAAGGCGTCTTTTAGATACTGGTTTGCCATTGATTGCGATTAATTTACTTAATGAGACAAAAAAAACCGGTGTTTATCCTAATACTTTACGTTATGGTTTTCCTTGTTATTTTAGAATTATTAACAGGGGTTTTGGAGATAAGCCTCTTGTTTTTATTGCTGAGAATGAAAAAGGCATTGCCTGGAGAAGAAACATTCAGTTTTACACACTTGATGAAAGTGATTTGTTCTGGTTTGTTCCTGATAAAGAGAACTGGTCAATTACCCTTTTGGAAGGTGATAAAACCCTTATTCATATTTTATTTTATTAAGGAACATTATGTCAGACCCCTCAAAAAGAAAAACAGGATTAACAGCTGTTATTGTAATGATTTGCACCTTAGGTTCGCGTATTATGGGACTTGTGAGAAACGGAGTCTTTAATGCGGTTTTTGGAACAGGCGGAATTGCCGATGTATGGCATTCGGTTTTTATGATACCCAATAGTTTACGAAAATTGTTCGCCGAGGGTTCATTGTCCTCGGCGTTTATTCCGGTATTATCAACAACAATAGTTGAAGATAAAACCCAGGAAAAGGCCAAAGAAATCAGCAGGAAAATTTTTAGTTTCCAGGTTTTAATATTGGTTCCCTTGATCGTTCTTATGATCATTAACGCTGAATCCATATGTTCCACCATTTTTGATTACCGTGATGAAGAAAAATTGAAGCTAGCGGTTGATCTTTTCAGATTTGTGATAATATATTTATTATTTATCAGCATTAGCGCTGTAATAATGGCTGTTTTAAATTCAAATAGTATATTTATCATTCCCGCGCTTACACCACTTATGTTTTCCTTTTGTGTTATTTTTTCCATAGTTTTTTTGTACCCCCATTATAAACTAGCCTCAATGGTAATTGGTGTGTTGTTGGGCGGTATTACCCAGGTAATTGTTCAGGTCCCCTTATATTTAAAAAAAGGTTATGATTTTAAATTTGATTTCAATTTTAAAACAGATGAATTTAAAACGATACTCAGGCTTTGGATCCCTTTTTTGGCCACATCCAGTATATTCGCCATAAATCAGCAAATCGCAATGTTTTTTGCCACAGGCTTGGGTGATGGTGATGCATCAGCCTTGAGTAATGCATTGATTTTTTTTCAGCTGCCCTACGGAATAGCGGTTTCCTCAGTGGTGACTGTTCTTTATCCTCGTATGAGTCGAGAGTCTGCCCAAAGAGATTGGGAAAAACTGAAATATACTTTTAACTATGGAATAATTTTAATGCTTATGCTTTTGATGCCTGCAACTATTGCCTATGTCATGTTGGGTGACAAAATAATTGCTCTTATATGGCAAAGAGGAGGGTTCACTGAAAAAAGCACTTTTGAAACTTTTAATGTTTTAGCAGCCTATAGCTTGGGGCTCGCAGGTCTGGGCATTTTTAGTTTTTGTCAAAGGCTTTTTTATTCACTAAAAAATTTTACTGTTCCATTAGTAATTACCTTTGGAGTTATGCTTCTTGATATTATTCTTTCTGTGTGGCTAAAAGAAACGGTATTAGGAGTATCTGGAATTGCCCTGGCCAACTCCATTTCCTTTACAATAGGTATTATCCCTTTTATTATTTTTGTCAATAAATTTTTAAAGGGAATTAATATACAGGAGTTGCTCCAGGGTTTGGCAAAATTATTTATTTCCGGACTAGCTTTGTATGGATTATTAAAAGCCTATCTCATAATTACTGATAATTATTGGACCAAGGAAAATTCAGTTACGAATTTATTGCTAGTTGTTTTAATTGTTATCGTATCCATGGTTTTAATATTTTTATCCTATTATTTTTTGAAAATTAAGGTATTTAGGGATATACTTAGTTCAAGGATTAAGAAAAAATGAAAAGAAGACTCTTTTTTATTCTGTTTTTTATCGTGTTTTGCTTATATGGAATATGTCAAGACTCATCTATCGATGCGCCAAAAGAAGAAAGCAAACCCTTGGTTGAGCAATGGAAAGAAACTCTGTTATATGGAATTGCCGATGAAATATTGCCTGTTATCGATAAAATAAAGGCAACAAATGAAGACAGTCTTTATACTGAACTTGTTAAAGTTTTTAGTGAAAGTATAAATATTGATATACGAAAGAAAATTCTAGCCCTGTTTTCTGATAATCAGTATACACCGGCCAAAGAACCTGCTTTGAAAATACTAGAAAATTATGATGAAGAGTCCAGCGAATTGATTGTCGCTGTTATTAACTATTTGGCTGAAATCAATGCCATTGAATCGTTAGAATTAATCGAAAGCGTTATTGAATCTAACCAGCATGTTATGGCCTCTGCGGCATTAGGTGCGATTTCCAAAATGAAAGCCTTTTCCAAAGAAGATTATTTATTGGAAAAACTCAAGGATGATGAATTTTCGGAAAAAATAAAACCTGAAATTATTCGTACCCTTGGAGATATTAAATCTCAAAAAGCAGTTGAAATTTTAATGGGTTTTTTGGAAAATACGGATGAAGAGAAAACCTGGCGTCTTTATTCCGCTGAATCTTTGGGAAAAATTGGCGATACGCGAGCACTTCCATTATTAAAAAAAGTTTTTGAAGAAAAAGACGCTCTGATCAAGGCGTACGCAGCAAAAGCCTTGTCATTCTTTAATATGGAAGAAGTTATTGATATTTTAATACAAGGTTTGAAGGATTCCAACTGGAAGGTCAGGCAGGCTTCGGCAGAAGCCCTGGCTAATAAAGATGCCGCGGCCGCGATTGAGATTCTGAAATATAAAGCCAAAAATGATCCTGTAAATCGGATTAAACTAGAAGCTCTGAAAGCCTTAAGCGCCATTGGAAATCAACAGTGTATTGATTTTTTAATGACTTTATTTGAGGATGAAAAAACCGCTTTGGACCTCAGGGAACAGGCATTGAGTTTGGTTCTTGAAAAAAATCCGGCACATGCTTTAGATGGCATCAATCGGGTTCTTGAAAAGGATTGGACAAAGAAAAATACGAAAGCTCTTGCCTTAAATATGGTTGCAAAGCATGTGAGCAGCACAAAACATAATGGTTTAGCCCCTGTCTACAAAAAAATGTTAAGTCATGAATATTTTCTTGTTCGGATTTTTGCAATCCGAGGCATTGTTTTCAATAAGATGGGCGGTTTTCGTTCCGAACTGGAAGCCATGCTGAAAAGCGAAAAAACAGAAAATGTTAAACAGGAAATTGAAAGAGCCTTAGATAAACTATAGGGACAGCTTTAGGCTTTCCATTAAGATGTTATTTTGCGGCAAAGTTCTTGCTTTGAGAAAACCCTATCTTGATTTTTAGCACTATATGGGGTATTTAACCCACATTCCACAGTGAATTTATGTAATTTCTTATATTATTTAGAGTTAAGAATTTACGATTTGCAAAATCGCCTTTTTTATTTCTCTATAATATAAGAAATTGCTTTTTTAGTGCGGAAAATGGGATTTAAGAATAATGGGTTAGGGATCGGAGCCATGGCTAAGCATTTTTTGAAAAATGCTTAGCCAAAGCGTTTCTTTCCGGATAATTTCCGGAAAGAAACCTTCGGAGGCGATAGCCGAAGTGGCAGAGAGCCCGGCCCGAGCCCCTTTAGGGCTGGGGCAACCACCTTTTATATTTTTAAAGCACTTGCAAAACTGAGATGTTACGAGAATCATAATAATTACGGATAAGTTATTTTATTTCTGGATAGTAAATAGTTATATATTGCTGCCTAATAATTTCTAATTACATGATATTTTACATTTAGCTTTTATTTATTAAATAAATGAGGCTGTATTTTCATAGTGCATAATTGAGGCTGGATTTACAGCTGAGCTAGGTTGAGTGTTAATGCTATTTTTTTAAGATGCTTTCCAAGGGGCCTATCAAATAAAAAAAAATTGTTTTTGACAAACAAGTGTCATATATATACAATATCAGTAATGAAGAATAAACAGTTGAATTATGTGATAATTACTCTGCTGTTACTGTTTATTTGCCTGTGGGCCTGTAAATCTCTTGACAGTCCTCAGAGTGGTGAAAAGACTCCAGAGGCTGGGTCAATAATGTCATCAGAATCTGAAATGGCATCGGATACTGACGATTTTGTCATTACAGAGGAGATTTACAATAAAACATTCGAAGAAATTGACGCTGTTATCGAGCAACTGAACGCCAGCATCGCCAATAAGAGTTTTCAAGCCTGGAAGGGCTTTTTATCTCCTTCTTATGTTTCGGCTAAAAGTGATGCCAGCTATCTCAAGGAATTATCTGATCAACCAAAACTCATGAGTCAGGGGGTAGTTCTTGAGACTTTGTATGATTATTTTATATATGTCATCGTTCCCAGCCGGGCAAAATTGAAGCTTGATGAAATTGTTTTTCAGAACAAAAGCCATGTAAAGGCGTATACAATCATAAATGGTCAAAAACTGATTTTATACTATCTGGAATATATTGATAATCAGTGGAAAATCGCGAATTGGTAGTTTTTTTTTTAGATATACAATTTTTAAATGTGAGGTGAAACCATGAGATTAAAAACTCATATTATCCTGGTCTTGCTTTTAGTGACTCTTTTTCCCTTAATGGCACAAGATAATGACGACCGTGAATTAACCGTAGAAGAACGCTATTTACAGGATCCGGAAATAATGGTTCTGTGGGAGCAGGCTCTTGCGTCTGACCGGCAATCAAAGCTCAATGCCTTGGAAACCATGGAAGAAATGGTCGAAGAAGGCCGTGGTTCCGAGGAGTTGGAGAACATTTTGATTCATCTGGGCCTTGAAGGAAGTAGTATTCGGAAACTGGAAGGAAGAAGCTTGGTAAATAATTTTCCTGAGGTTAGAAAGCGTGCCTGTGCTTTGCTGGGTAAGGTTGGTACCGAGAAGGTTGTGCAAACATTGATAAGCATCTTGACCTATGATGACGAGCCCATGGTAAAAGCCGAGGCAGCTTATGCATTGGGTCTTATTGGAAAAGATGAAAACGGTAATGTAGTCAATGCCATGGCTTGGGCTATCGAGCGCGAAGGTACCATTAATCCTGACAACAATTTTGCCTATGCCATCGCGCTTTCGCTGGAAAAAATCGCCGAAGCTAATAAAGGCTTAACCAATGCTGCCGGCTACCGTGCTTTAATTCGTATTGCCCAGGGGAATTATCTTCAGACTGTCCGTGAAAAGGCCCTGGAAATCATCAAATCCATGAAGAAATACAATTAAGCCTTTTGCCGCTTGTATTATGTTTTGAAATCAGGCTCTTCAGTCCATTCGGGTTGAAGAGTTTTTTTTGATACTGGGACTTTCAAAAGACCATATTGATTATCGTCTTCGCTCTAAAACTCACTTTTCAGAGTATAAATGGTGATTTCTAATATTATTGCCCACATTCCGCAGTCCTGAATTATGCTAATTGCGTGTATATAAGAAAGATAGTTTTTATTCCTAGGCACTCTATACGTGTAAGAAATTTTTTTGTATTCGGGGCTGTCAAAAAAGCCTAAAATGTCTCAAAAATAGTGTCTTTTTTCCTAAAAATAAAAAAAAGACTATATATGGGGATTCAAAACATAAAAAAGCGACTTTTTGCACAGCCACAGCCACAACCACAGCCCAGGCACCAATAAGATATTACCTGAATTCAGGGTGTCCGATGGTTCATCGGAATCCTATCTATTCTTCTGTAATCTCAGAATCAATGACAACTGTGGCATCATCATTATCAGACCTGTTGATGCGTTCGGCATTTCCAACTTTAGGTTCCTTGATGGTAATAGGCAGGATCTGCTTCCAATCAGGAGTGATTTTCAGGTCCTCATACTGGATGCGTTTGCGTATTAAAAACTTGATAGGGCTGGAAGGGTTTCTAAAGGAAATAATGCCAAAACTTCCGTTACCCAGGTAACAAAGCTTTTCATTAGGGCCGATTTCTTCAATGCGCTTGATTTCCTTGATAATACAATCAAAATGAGCAGGGCGCTCTGTTTTGTCAAAACAAATGGCTGTGTAAAGGTCATGAATTTGCTTGTGACAGAGAGGGCATCGTAAATTGGGAAGATCAGGGGTTTTACGTCTTCGGCGGTCTCTTGTGCGCCGGAAATTGCTGCGTTTCCTGTTATTTTGAGTCTCTTTTTTCATCGCTATTCCTCATGAAGAAGATTTTTGGTTAGATTCAATGCTATCATATTAATGGCATTCTGCAAATAGCTCTCATTATGAATCTTCTTCTTGAGTTCTTCGAGTTTTTTTGGATCAGATTTCTTTGCAATTTTAACCACGGTCAATTATCCTTCACAAAAAGCATTCTCTATATGATATATATCGGAATTCTTATTGGAAATAAAAACTATATCGTAGCGAATTCTTGCATTTTTCTTATAGTTTTTTTGAAGATAATCGCGGGACGCCCCGATGATCCTTTCCTGTTTTCTCTTGTTTACAGAATACTCAAGACTATTTACATCATATTGTGAGCTTTTGACCTCAACAAAGATGATAATATCTTCTTTTGTGGCAATAATATCAATTTCTCCACTTTTAGACCAGTAATTTAAGGAAATTATTTCAAATCCGCAGCCCTTAAGAAAAGCTGCTGCCTGCTGTTCTTTAAGTTTTCCCCAGTTCCGCTTGTTCAATCCTTGAGCTCCGAGGGGTCAATGGCCTTAATGATAAAGAGATTGCTCTCTTCAGACAGGTTTACCACGATTTCATCTTCCGATTTATTACCATCCTCATCAAAAATGATCACCAGAATAGGGCGCATAGGCGCGTTCTTGTTTAGTTCCAGAATCTTTCCCACTCGGCCATCATTAAGCAGCACAAAGCTTCCGATTGGGTAAATTCCAATGCATTTTAAAAAAATTTTTAATAAATTGGGATCAAATTTTGTGCCATTATCGCTTAATATGGTCTTCATGGCATTATAACCGATTAAGTGGCTTCGATAGGGCCTTTTACTCATCATGGCTTCATAGGAGTCGGCTATGCGCGCTATTCGGGCAAATAAGGGGATTTTTGTTCCTTTAAGCCCTTTTGGATAGCCGGTACCGTCCCATTTTTCATGATGATAAAGCGCAACTTGAGCGATTTCATCAGGCAGCTTTAATTCCTTGGTGATTATCTGATAACTCAAAAGCGGATGCTTTTTTATCAATATCATATCTGAAGGATTAAGTTTACCGGTTTTGTTTAACACTTCATCAGAAATACGCAGCATTCCCAGGTCGCATAATAAACAACCTATAAGTATCTGAAGAAGCTGATTGCGAGCCAAATTCAAATTTTTGGCTATCTGAACAGCAATGATCGCTGTGTTAATAGCCGAGATAGCCCTTGAATGTTCATTTTTTCGGTTGAGAAGCAAAAGTTGAAAAAAATCAGGGCTTTTTTCAACTGCATCCAGAAGGGTTCTTCCGATTTCTTCGATTTGGGAGCGGAAAGCTCGTATTTGATCTAATTCTTCCTCCCGGATTAATTGATAGAAATCGTTTAAAACATCGATGGAGTTTGAATAAGCATCAAAACCAGGTTGATTATCCGATGGTTCCATGGAAGCGTTCTGTTCAGGGTTTCCAATTTCATCTTCACTTAGAACTTCACCCTCTGTTTCCACATAGAAAATTTCCCAGCGAATCAGGCGGTCAATATCCTTTTGCTTAATGGGGATTCGAGGTGGAACCAAAAGATTTTGGCCGTCAACATAAACGGGTTTTGAGAATTGCATACCTGCTTTCAATTCTTTTGTTGATAATGTCATTTTTGTTTATCGAGCTCCCATATGAATGAAAAGATTTCAGCTGTTATTTCGTACATTTCTTCAGGTATAAAATCACCAATGGACAAATCCATTAGTTTGCTGTTTAGATCAATATCCTTGACCAAATGAATTCCTTCTTGTTCAGCAATAGCGATAATTTTATCAGCTAAATTCCCTTTTCCCTTGGAAATGACAAAGGGAGCAGGTAAACCCTTAAAGTATTTAAGGGCAGCAGCTGATTTTAGTTTTTTTTTCTCTAGGTTATCCAATTTATGGCCCTGTATTTCCTGTGTTCTTGCGCTTCCATGTCAGCAGAAAAAAGCCCTTTGTTTTGCATTACATTTTGGATGCGCACTTTTAATGGTTCTATTCTTTTTTGTAATTCTTCTAAGCTTTTTTCTATTTTATTTTTTAAAACATCGTCAGCGCAGTGAAAATTCATGAGGTATCCTTTATTTGAAGGATTTATGACCACTTGAATCTCTCTATTATCAATATATATAAAAATAACCCATTGATCAAAAGATTTCTTGAAATTATTCCAAAGTATTTTAAAATTTCCCTTTATTTTTGATGTTTGATAGTGGAATTCATAGGGAAGGGTGATCCAAAAGGGATTATCTTCCCTTAAGCTGTTAAAAATAACGATAGAGCCCGGTTTTTCAGACTCACTCTGCGTAAAAATGGTTTTGATATCTTGTGCCAATTCCTTGGTGTTAATTCTATCTGCCTTGTTTTGCTTCCGATGCGGCTCTTTCTGAGGATCGCTGTTTTTTTTCCCCCACTGTAGGTTATTCAGAAAAGGAACAAGCCCTTCGAAATTAGGATTAATGCCCTTTTTAAGCATGATGACTAAAAGCTTTAATTGTTCAGGATCCTTATTCTTGAGTTTGCTTAAGGCTTTTTGTAAAATCCTGATGTTTTCAGCTGAAATTTTCATCTCTTCGCTCATTAATAATGAAATAATGTGATGAATTACCGGTTCGTCAGGTATTTGAAGTTGTTGAATTACCTGTGAAATGGAATTGGATTGCCCATTTTGAATTTTAAGTAATAAATGGTCAGCCTGAAAAAAAATTTTTGCAAAAGCTGTATCGCCAGGCTTGATTTTCAATTCAGTGGTGGCTGGAAAAATTTGCCCTTTTATTGAAACTGCCCATTTATTATTTTTAATTTGTTTGAGGATTTTGACTTTAACTATTTCTTGATTACTGAATTGAGCTTGGTGCTTTCTGTTTATCTGAAGGGTGAGGGGGAAATCCGATTGAATCATGAATTAAATATTATAAAGAAAAACCCCATTTGTAAAGTATATAACAAATGGGGTTATTGATTTATTAATAAAAAATCATTCTTTAGATTCTTTTTGCGCGTCGTCACGGACATCAACCCTTGATTCCTGGACCTCAGTTTCCTGAGCTGCTTGTGTTTCATTTACAGCTGTGTCCTGGGCTTCCTGGGCTGAGCTTTCTTCTGATATCATGCTCATTAATGTTTCATCCAGTTTCTTGCGTTTCTTTTTGCTGGCGCCAAGCAATTCAGAAACTTTAGCCGCCTTACCAATTCGTTGTCGCAGATAATAAAGTTTTGATCGTCTTACTTTACCATATCGGCTAATCTCGATTTTATCGATTTTGGGTGAGTGGATTGGAAAAATACGTTCAACACCCACACCGTAAGAGATTTTTCTTACAGTAAAGGTTTTTTTTGCTTCAGTACCTTTAATGGCTATACAAACACCTTCAAACACCTGAATTCGCTCAGTTTTCCCTTCAATAATTTTGAAGTAGACTTTAACAGTATCACCCACACGAAATGTCGCTACAGAATCATTCTTTTGTTCGTTTTCGATTGTCCTTAGAATATTCATTTCAAACATCCTCCTCCGTTATAATTTCTTCCAGCAGTTTCTTTTCCTCTTCAGATAATTGAATCTGTTTGAAA
>JAFGWI010000072.1 GCA_016937215.1 Spirochaetales bacterium
GAGAAATAGAAAAGGCGATTTTGCAAATCGCAAATTCTTAACTCTAAATAATATAAGAAATTACCTAAATTCACTGCGGAATGTGGGGTTGTCGCAATCATGAAGTAATTTTCAGCTGCTGGCGGAAATCCTTTGGGGAAAAACCAGTGGCTTTGCGAAACACATGGCTGAAATAATTGGCGTCATTATAGCCAACATAAAAGGCGATGTTTATGACCTCCATTTCAGTTGTGGAAAGCAGTTCCTTTGCTTTTTCGATTCTTACCTGTGTGAGATATTCGATAAAGGAAGTGCTTGTTTCTCGTTTGAATAAATGGCTGAAATAATAATTGCTCAGGGCAACTTCCCGGGCTGCGTCAGCCAACTTGATGTCCTTGATAAAATTTTCCTGAATGAATTTTTTAGCTTTGGCGATAATCTCACGTTTACCGTGGATCTTGCGTTTGTTCATTTCCTTTAATTCAGCGTTTTTAATTTCCTTTTCACATATCTGGGTAAAAACCACGAGCAAGAGTTCAGCAGCAGCCTTTATTTTTTCCTCAGTGTACAAGACGCTATGATGAATAACCTTGTTGATTTGTTCCTTCATCTCTTCAGGTACTTCCAGATGCTTGGTGTATTCATTTGTCTCAAGACCATCGATTTTGATGAGAATTTTGCCGCTGATCAGGATTCCCATGTAATTGCCTTCGTAGAAAAGGGGAATGAGGATTTGCCCTATGCCGGGATGGCATCGGATAAGCTGGTAGTCGCCGCTTTCGCGTGCTTTTTTAATCGCTTCATTTTCCAGCTTGGTGCAGTAGTCTTCCTGCTCAGTGTTTTTGATCAAATTGCATATTTCACATTGGGTTTCTGTGGAAGTGATAGGTTTGCCCTTGTTATCCAATAGTGTTACCGCGCATTCCGCAAAACGTGAAAATAGATTCAATATGTGTTTCAAGCTAGTTGTTTTGAGAATGGATTTTATTTCTATATTTTGATTTGATGTCATATTATTTTTCCTATGGTCAATTATAACAAAATGAGACCTAAAAAAGAAAGAGGTAAAAGCAAAAAAGTGAAGAAATTCGGAGAAGAAGCTGGTAATTTATTAAATACAGACTTTATTCAAGAAGCAGCCCCATGGCTTTTTCAACCGAAGGAGTGAACCACTCGGTTGCGCCCACTATTCCGGCTACAATATAGCCCTGCTTGTCGATCAAATAACTGGTAGGAATCCCCCTGGCTCCGTAGGCCTGGGCTTGTTCGCCCGTTGTATCCAGAAGAATGGGAAAACTGTAACCCTGCTCCTTCGCAAATTCGCTGACAGTTTCGGCTGCTTCCTGTAAATCCACTGCCAATATTTCAAAGCCGCTTGAACGGTATTTCTGATAAAGCTTTTCCATAGAAGGCATTTCGCTTCGGCAAGGCCCGCACCAGGTGGCCCAGAAATTCAGTAAAACCACCTTGCCCTTTTGGTCGCTTAATTTCACCGGCTGTCCCTTAAGGTTTTTTAGCTGAAAATCCCGGATGGGTACTTCACCTTGATTGTAAACCGACAAATTGGTTTTGAGCAGTTCTGTTCGAACTTGCTCATATTTTTCCGTGGAAAGTCCATTGATTCTTAACTCAACAGGAGCTGTGGTTTTTTTATTTTCCGCGCATCCGGCGCAAATAACTATAAACAAGATGAAAATAGGTGAATATTTTTTCATGGTCCTGCCTTTTGATTAATAAAAATTTTCCCAGATTGTTTTTCCGGGTGTTGCCCACTGAAGCTCCGCCTCAGTGGGCCGGGCTTTCCGTTACTTCGGCTTTCGCCTCCGAAGGTTTTTAAGCGAAAATTATTCGCTTAAAAACGCTTTGTGAACCAGGTTTTGAAAAACCTGGTTCACATAACTCCAATCCCTAACCTATGGTAAACCCTCCGTGCTGCTGCCTCTTGCAAAGCCCAAGTGATTGTAAGCAGCTTAAGCATATCTTTTTCATGGAAAAACCGCAAGCACTGCCAAGTGAATAGTCTATGCTTTTCTGATGAAACCGGGCAGCCATTAAAGGCTTAATAAAACCCATCGCTGCCCTTTTTTTATCAGCCAAATGTGAAGGCAAAAAACCGCACAGGCCCTGAGGTTTCAATGCGGATGATGCCTTCTACAGCCTCTCTTTGATCAAAGAGCTGGTATAATCGACTTTCATCGCAGATGAATTTCCCATCAACCATGTCAGGAGTATTTGCCGGTTCGCCATTAACAGTGACCCGGATTTCAGAATAGGTCTCCCCTTCGACAGGTTCCATCACAAGGTAGATTTTTTCAGCCCGGAATAAGATTTCCAGGGCACCAGGGCCCTGGGATTCGACATCCTTGGCATTTTGTATCCATCTGCCTTCAAGGCCCCATTGGCCGGAAGCCAGATCTTCCGGAATGCTATAGATTGTCTCCTCTGTTCGGGGCCCGGCTTCGGGGCTGACAAAATATTTGGCCCTTTGATAACCCAGATAGGTTTCAGCTGTCCGTTGTTTTGTGGTAGCGCGAGTGGAGGGTATAGATGATGAAACGGCTGTATCATTGATCCCCAACAAGCCCTGAATAATCATTTCGGATTTTTCATATTCACCCTCACCAAAATGGGAGAATACCATGCGGCCCGATTTATCAAAAAAATAATGAGCCGGCCAATAGCGATTATTAAATGATTTCCAGATTTTAAAATTGTTATCCTACACGACAGGATATTTTATGCCAAAATCATTTATAGCTGCTTTTACATTTTCAGCAATTTGCTCAAAGGCAAATTCCGGTGAATGAACTCCGATAATCACTCATCTCTTGTCTCTGTATTTTTCATCCCAAGCTTTCAAATAGGGTAAGGTACGAATGCAATTAATGCAGGAATAGGTCCAGAAATCAATAAGAACCACTTTGCCTTTCAGATCTTCAGGATCGAGTTCGGGCGAATTAAACCAGTTTCCTCCCAGGGAAAGAGAGTCATAGCTCAAATCATCGGTTTCACCATCATTTTTTTTATCGCTTTCTCCCAGATTTTTAAGCTCTTCCTGAACAGCCTGATTATTTTCAATCGCAGTTAGTCCTTGTCCATAGCCTGGAAATATATCGAGAACAAAGGATTGAAAGCGTCGATCCAGACCTGTAACCAGCGTAATCGCTGTCACGATCATGAGTATCCCGAATATCTTCTGGATCTTTTCGGAATGTCGGGTAAAAAAAGGAAATCGCTTGAGCAATCCCCTTCCTCCCTGCATAATCAGAAAAAGCGGAATGGCCGTGCCCAAAGAATAGGCGATGGTGATGATAACACTGCCAAAATCGACATTAGCTGTTAAGGACAGGGTTATCACCGAGGCCATGATGGGCCCAACGCAAGGGGTCCATACCAGTCCCAGACTTATGCCCAGTGTGAGGCCGCTACCAAATCCCTGGCGCGCGTCCTTTTTTGCGCTGGTTTTCCGTTTTGCCAACATTCGTGAAACAAACTGACTGAATAACATTTTCAGAGGAGGTACCACCATGATGAGTCCAAATATCAGAACAACAACCGCGGCGACCCATCGCAGAACATCGGGGCTGACACCCAGCCACTGCACAATTGTAGAGAGTGTCAGTGTGAAAAAGCTGAAGCTGATAATAAATCCGGTAATAATCCCCCAGGGCCTTGATTTGCCCTCGCCGACACTGCCAGATAAAACAACGGGTAACACCGGCAGGATGCAAGGGGATAGCACAGTAACGATGCCTGCTAAAAAGGCAAAAAATATCAAAACCAACATAGTGGCCTCCTTCCAATGCTTGTTATCCGCGGTCGGTTTTACCTAGAAAAACCTCAACTGTGGAAGATCCAACCCACATGGATTTTTTGGTACCGTCTGCATTAATCTGTACAAAACTGTGTTGGGTGACGACACCGTATTTCTGTTTCAACTTGTTTTGAGTGTCATAATTAACAAAGATTAATGTAACCTTCTCCGGAATTTTTTTGTAATTCTTGATCAAGTCAGTATAGAAATTTTTACAATTTGGACACCAGGTAGCTCCAAAAAAATAAACAACCGCGCCATTTTTTGCCAGAGCCTGAGCGTCTGTTTCGTTGGTAAAGGGTATGACTCGGGGTTGTAATTCCTGAGTTGAAAAAAATCCATCCTCATCGGGAAGCATCATCATGGTGTCATCGGACTCATCCTTCATCATCACATCGCTTTCCATCATTTTGTCTTTTTCCATGGCTTCGGAACTTTCCATCATGTCATCCTTTGTTTCCTTGGAACCGCCGGCCCAGAGTGAAACTGAAATGATGAAAATAACCAAATTAATCACATAACGTTTTGTCATGTTCTACCTCCAAAAAAATTAATATATTTATTCTCAAAAGAGAATTAAAACCTGTATTTGGATATCAGCAATGTTACAAGCTTGGTAACGATCATAATACCGAGAATCAGTAGCAATACTGGATCCAGCTGATGCATAAGGTCCTGAATAATAATCGCCACAGTTATACTGATGGTTCCAGCCAGATAACCAATCCGGCTGGCTAATGCCAGGTGAAAGGATTCTCGTTCATCGGCTGGTTTTTCCCGGAACATGATTCCGGAATACAAAGCAAAGGCAGCACTGAGTATACATAAAAGCAGCATCTGGAGTTCGTCGGGCATGAGAAAGTGAAAAGGATCAGCCTTCAGGAACAGAATCAATATCAGCACAAAGGCAACTATAATTTCAGACATTTTTTTCATAAAAGATATCCTCCACTTGACATTTGAGTTCTTTGGCGAGTTTCAGGGCAAGGAGAACCGATGGGGCGTATTTTCCCTTTTCGATGGCAATGATGGTTTGGCGTGTGACATCAACGCGCTTGGCCAGTTCCTCCTGGGTCAAATCAACAAGAGCTCTTTTGTATTTTAATCTGTTCAACAGCTCGCCATTATTCATATAATAAAAGTAAACATTTCATTACAAAAAGTAAAGTATTCTTTACTTTTTTTATCAGCTTTTTATTTGTTCGAGGATCCTGTAAAACCAAGGTTTAGCAAAAATCATGAAAATCGCGGAAAAGTTATCTTGTTAGCTATAAAAAATATCAATTTACAGCTTTCTGCTGATGCCATGATTTTTACAATTAGTTCGATCATTTAAAATAAATTCAAAATGCGGTGGGAGTTTTTTGTTCAGGAAAAAGTTTTGAGCTGAGTGATCGAATCGCTGACTATACCAGGATTTATGTCAAAAAAGCGAATATAGATTGGCAAGTAGGATTCTTTGTCATTCCGGGGAAGAATGACAAAGAATCCTGCCATAGGATAAGGAATCCTTGCCATCAGCCATTTATAAAGCCATTATCAAGCAGCGCTTAGTTTCTGAAAGCCCTTGAGCAATGCCTTGAACTCGGGCCCCGGGGCGCCTGTCCCTATGGTGCGGCCGTCGATTTTTATAATGGCCATGAGTTCGCAGGCTGTTCCGCTCATAAAAACCTCATCGGCTGTATATAAATCAAATTGGGTTATGGGGCTTTGATGGGTTTCCAGGCCGGTAATTTCAGCCAGGTCCAGAATGGTTTGCCGGGTGATGCCTTCCAGGGCCCCTTCATGAACCGGAGGTGTATAGAGTCTGCCCTTTTTGACCATGAAAATATTATCTGCCGTGCATTCTGCCACAAAGCCCCTGTCGTTGAGCAAAAGGGCTTCCATGCAGCCGGCGTTTTGCGCTTCGATTTTTGCCAGAATGTTGTTCAGATAATTGAGCGACTTTATCCGGGGATTAATCGTATCAGGACGGTTTCGCCGTACCGAGGCGGTGATAATGGCAATACCTTTTTTGTAATATTCCTTGGGGTAGAGGCTGATATCTGATATGATGATAATCACATTGCTTTTTTCGCATTTTCGGGGGTCGATTCCCAACGCGCCCACACCTCGGGTTACAATCAGGCGGATGTAGGCGTTTGTAGTCTTATCTTCTTTTAAGCAGTTTTCGAGCCTTTGGCTCATTTCTTTCATAGTAAGTGGGATTTTCAAACACAGCACCTGGGCGCTTTCATAAAGCCGTTGAAGGTGTTCCCGCGATTTGAAAATGCGGCCATTGTAAACCCTGAGGCCTTCAAAAACCCCGTCGCCATAGAGGAATCCATGGTCAAAAACTGAAATACCAGCCTCTTCTTTTGGTGTATTGGTTCCATTGATATTGATTAACATATTATACCTCCTGATCGGAAAAAATATTCCGTAAATGCTTGTATTTGGGGCCAAAGGTTTTGATGAGCTGAGCATCAAAACGACTGACAATTTTCATAATGTAGATATCGTGCTTAATATAATCTTCCGCCAGGGTGATAAACCCCCCTGAACGGCTCCAGGCACCCTGGCAGGAATCCTTTTCCTGGACCGTAGCCATAATGGCCAGCTTTGAATCAGCCACCAGGGTAAAACCTCGGCCGGATTTTTCCTGGTAAAGGGTGTCTTCGATGGGGTGGGGGTAAACCTGGCCTAATGAAAAATCATCCTTGCCAAAATAAACCGAAGCCATGGCAATATTGTTTTTATGGGCTTTTGCCAGTTCCTTGCCCAGGCTTTGGGCTTCCCGGGGCCAGAGCGAAAGCAGTAGTTCCTTCCGGCATTGCTTGATGGCCTCTTTGGCGATTTCCAGCAAGTCGGACCAGGAATCGATGTTCCAGATATAGGAGACATTGCTTTTGCCTTTGAGGTTTTTCAAATCACATGCCAGGCTGTCCATGGTGTGGTTCAAATCGCGGCGGTATTTGCTTAAAAAGTCGTCGCTTTCTAGGGCAGTGTAGCGCTTTCGGGAGTTTTCGTGCATTTCCAGAACCAAACCGCGTTCGGTGAGTTTGGCCAGAACTTCGTAGATTTTGGAACTGGGCAGGCCCGCGTTTTTGGCGGCTTCGTAGGCTGTGGCTGGGCCGATTTCAAGCAGGCTGATATAGGCAGCTGACTCATAGCGCGAGAAACCCAGCTGGGTGAGTTTTTCGATGATTTTTGTGGTCATAGTATCCTCGTTTATTAACTACTGTAGTAGTTAATATAATCGCTTATCAGGAAAGATTCAAGTGATGAAAAGGATTTTTTTTGCCAAAAAGCGGGATGTATTAAAACAAAAGGGTGATTTTAAACAGCTTTTTTGCGACTGACACGGCCAGGGATTGGAAAGGCAGGAGGTGTTTTTTTCAAAAAACACCCCCTGAAAGCCTTGGGCTGCCCAATTGGCAGCCTAAGGATTTCGGAGCGCTAGCGGAGCCTTGGAAAGCCCGGCCCTGTGAACCCTTTTGACTGGTTCATGCGGATTTGCTGCTTTTTTTATTTGGCTGCCGGGATTCAGGAGCTTATTCTGAGTAAAAGGGGTTCACAGGGGGACGTCCAGAAAATAGGGCAGCTTTAAAAAAGAATGGGATCCATTTCCGGTTTTTTGCCAAGGGCTTTTTTTTCCCAGGTGTAGAGGCTCAGGCGGCCCGAGAGGTGGACCAGGTATTCTTCTATGTTTTTTTGGGCCTGGTTGAAGAGGATGGGCGCCGAGAAGCTGAGGATGAGGCTGTAGGGGGCGACGATACCCCGGGCTACGCGGAAGATGCGGTAAGCCATGCGCGAGAGGCGGTAGAGGGGGTAAGCCTTGCGTATGGATTGGAGGTTGTCCTTGATGTTCAGTCCTGAAGCCAGTTGGCTGATCTGGAAGACTGTTTTGCCGCGTATTTGGTTGAGCAGAGGGGCCAGGCCAGGGACAGATTTGATTTTATGCAGGGCAAAGAGGCTGATCATGTAGCCCCCTTCAAGGGCGTCGCCCAGGCGTAGGTATTGCCAGTTGTCCTTTTCCTTGCCTGTGTAAACCGAGGCGATGCTTTTAAAGAGTTCCAGGTATTTATTGGGCTTGGCCTCAAGCTCCTTGTTATTGACAGGATTATAGGATTTTTTAATTGATTGCCAAATACTTGAAAAAAGGTTTTGAGTGTTTTGGAGAAAATCCTTTTCTTTTTCGAAAAAGCGGGGGTCCTCTTTGTAGCGGCCCTGTTTCAGAAAATTCATGTAAACTTCTTTGGCTTTGTAGAAATGGCGGCTCTTTTTGCCCCAGGTTTCAGGTACCAGGCGCTGGTGAATGGTTTTTTCCGCCAGGGTGATTCGCTGGGCTGTCAGATTTTTGATGCGTTCTGTGAGATGGCTGTTTTTGGCTCCGTAAAGGTAGAGAATGTAATAGCCCATTCGCCAAAGCAAAAAGCCGTAAAAGAGGCGGATATAGGATTCGCCGGCCAGGCTGATGATGATGGAGCGCAGGGCGTAGAGAATCAGGGCAGGTATGCCCAGGAGGGGGATAAGGATGGCCCTGAGAATTTTTCCGGCCAGCCGCGATTTGGAGAGCCCTTGTACCAGGGGGTGGCGCAGAAAGGGCTGGAAAATCTGGGAGATTTTTTGGGCCTTGAAAAACCAGAACAGGGGCAGGCGCCTGAGGGGACGGAACCAGAGTTTTTTTGAAAAGCTCCGGTAAATGTCGCTGAAGCCAAGCAGGAGGATTTCACAGAGCTGGTTAACCGAAAAATCGAAAATGATATGGTCGTCCTGTATTTTCTTTTCGTTGCCAGGACGCTGGACGGACAGAGCGATCAGGGCCAGCAGATCTTTCTGAATGTCCGGCCGGAACACCAATGATGATGAGGTGCGCTTTGAAATATACTGGCTGATTTGTTTCCAGATTTCCCTGTCCTCGTTTTGTTTCCAGTCAAATTCGCCCTTTTTGGCCATGTCGCGCCTGAAAGCGCCGCGGTTGGCCAGGCCGATAAAGGGAGCCACCAGAAAGCGCATGAAAAGGGGGATAAGCAGCACTGGAATGAGCAGGGCGCCCAGAGCGATTCCCAGGGGATGTGAGAAAAAAGCTGTAATAGTGTGAAGCATGGTTTTTCCTTATTTCCGGTTTATATTCTATACAATTGCTTGCCTCGATTATTCAGCATACCCCAGGAAGGGTGGGGTGTAAAGTAGGGCTTGAATCAGCTGATTCACCTTAAACCAAGCTTTGTTTTTGCTGAATTGACTAAAGCGCCAGGGATGATTTATTATTTTCCCATGAAAGTAATTGCCCTGCTGGGAAACCCCGGCCGTCAATATCAAAATACCCGTCATAATTATCCCTGGCTTGTTGCAGATTCCATGTCCTGGTTGTCCTCGGGCTGGAACGAGAAATTCAAGGGGCTTTATCAGGACTTGCGCTTTGATGATGAGAGGCTCATTTTTCTCAAACCCATGACACAGATGAACCTGAGCGGCCAATCGGTGCAGGCTGCCATGGCGTTTTATAAAATTATGGCCAGGGATTTGCTTGTTGCTCATGATGATATTGAACTTCCCTTTGGCCAGGCGGCTTTTAAAAGCGGGGGCGGTCATGGTGGTCATAATGGGCTTCGATCGGTGATTGAGCTACTGGGAAGCTCTGATTTTTATCGTTTACGTCTTGGAATTGGTCGTCCTCTGCATGGACCAGTGGCATCCCACGTATTGGGGCGCTTTTCCTCTGAGGAGGAAGCAGTGCTGCCGCGATACCTGGAGCTTTATGGAGCATTTCTTCATAAATTAAGAGACAGTGACTTGAAATCTTTCAGCGCTGAATATTCAAAGATCAACCTTGATACACCTCTTTGATTTTTTAGATGCCTCATGTTTTGAATGCGTTCACCTGATCATCCATGATCTGGGCATTTTTAACAGCCTCTTCACCCATGGTTTTGATATTCTCGATATAAACCAATATGCTTTGGATTTTAGTATTAAGATTGACAATATGGTCTCTGTTGGAACTTGA
The DNA here is from genome assembly GCA_016937215.1 of Spirochaetales bacterium. GTDB lineage: Bacteria > Spirochaetota > Spirochaetia > SZUA-6 > JAFGRV01 > JAFGWI01. Next base: position 9,786 of record JAFGWI010000072.1, read on the forward strand.
CATATCATTGATTTCAGACATTGTGCTTGTAATAATATCGGTTTTCAGGTGAATGTCTTTGGTGGACTCAGCAAGTGTGTTTGATGATTCAGAAAGGCTTGAAATGGCTGTGGTTATTTCTGTGGTGCCAAGTGACATTTCCTTTAACCCGTGAAGAATCTCCTCAATTCCAGAGGCGACTTCTTTTACATCATTAACAATTTCATCGATGGCCTTGCTGGTTAAATGTGAAACCTGTTGTGTTGTTGAAATAATCTTTAGAATTTCTTTTACATTATGCGAAATAGTTTTTGAATTGATTTGGGTGTTTTCCGCTAATTTTCTTATTTCCTCGGCAACAACCGAGAATCCTTTGCCGGCTTCGCCGGCATGGGCCGCTTCAATAGCCGCGTTCATGGCCAGGAGATTAGTGCTCTGGGCAATGCTATTAATGACTTTGGTCAATTCCTGTATTGTACCCGCGGCATCGGAAATATGGGAGATCGATTCAACACTTTTGGCCATACGTTCCTGTCCAAGAGAAGCTGAACTGCTAAGATTGTTTATTGTACTGATACGTTGCTCCGCGATAGCTGCAATATTCTTGATTGAAGCAATCATTTCGTCAATAGCAGCAGAGGACTCGCTGACAGCGGAATTTTGTTCATAGGCATTTTGTTCAATGGTATCAGCGGTTTTGTTGATTTCTTCAGATGCTGATAGAGAGGATTCTATGCTTCTGTCTATGGCTTTGGTTTCATTATCAATAATATTGATAACATCGGTTATGCTGATTATTTCCTGGGAAGTTCTTTGAATTTGCGCGTCATTACGCTCCATGATTCCGTTGTTTGATTCTATTTGTGATTTAAGGCTTATGACAATATCTCTAAGCTTTTCAATAAAAATATTAAACGAATGGGATAATTGCGCTGCTTCGTCTTTTCCCTTTATTTCCAAGTGAGTGGTCAAATCTCCGGTGCCTTGAACCAGCAAATTTAACTCACTATTTATTCGCTTTATAGGTTTTAAAAGTTGATTGCCGAAAAACATGAGAACCACAATGATTATTGAAATGGCGACAAGCGCGATCACCAGGAGCAATAAACTGAAGCGATTTGAATGGGTTAAAAATTCATCCTTACTGTATTCAAGGGCCACTAGATAATTATTGCTTGTTTTTTTAGTAAAAACATAAAACCCTTCATTGTAACCGCGATAATTTCGAGTCAGCTGGTATTTGTCTTGTCCGAAATTCAGTTCCGGAATATCCCAATCAGCGCTGGTAAACAGGAGTTCTTTAGTATCATCAAAAATATACATGGCGCCAAAAGAAACCAATTCCACATTCCCCAAGCTGGCAGCCAAATCATTGTACAGCTTTTTTTCCCGTTCTGTATCATAAAGCCACTCTAGTTCCTCTATATTGACACCTGGAGCAATAATCAGATCCAAAGGCTCGAAATAGCGGTAGCTTACAATTTTAGTTTGACCAGTGGTCACTGCTGTGTATTTAATTTCTCCGTTTTTTTTTAATCATCATTTCCGCTATATGGGCGCTGGTCGAGAGATTGGCTGAAGAGGATTTATGAATTACTAACCAGCCTTCGGAGTCAAGACCAAAGGCATATCCTGTATCAACAATGGTCGCGCCTAAAATGATTTTTCGGACCTCCTCCATCATCGCATGATAGCTTGATTTCTTTTTCAGATAAAGGTCATAAGCATCGCTGACCTGGTCATACAATAGATTCGCTACACCGCGCATATAAGTATAAACTGCTGTGTCCCGGTTGCTATTTATGGAATCGGAATATAATTCAATTTCCCGCTCAATATTATTCAGTAAATTTTCAGTATTGCGGAATTCAAGGCTGGTAACAAGTTCATTCACCTGTTGATTCACTATAATTACGCTAACTATAAAAATAAAAAGGAATACTAATCCAAAAAACACAACCAGTTTGGTGCGAATTTTCATTTTTCAGGCTCCTGAATCTTAAGTCTTTTGCTAATTATTATAAAACAAGAGAAAGCAGTTTTCCATCGATTCGATTAAATTATTTGCTGTTAACGGAATAAAATTACTTATCAGTTTGGCGCGTTTCCCGGAAAGCCCTTTTCATTGGCTTTGGCATGAATATTATTTGCCAGGATACTATTTTGCACGGTTCCGGGCCGGGCTATGCGCGGCTGCGCTGGCGCTCCGAAATCCTCGCCTGCCACTTGGGCAGGCTCCGGGTTTCAGGAAATGTTTTTTGAAAAAAACATTTCCTGCCGCTCCTATCCCTAACGCTGTTCTACATGCATCTTCAGCTTGGTAAAATGCTCCGTGGGAACCAACCAAAGGGGCTAAGCTTTTGTATCAAAAGAAGCTGTAACTTCAAATAATCGCTCATTTTGTCATTTGGACCAGAGGCTTAAGTTCTTTTTTAAGAATGATTTTCAGGCTGTTGATTTTTTATGAAATCAGCAAAGCCTGCTAATTATCCCGCGTTCCACAATGAATTATGGATTTAAAAATTAAAACAGCAACTTTTTGGATAGCCCTGTGGTACCAATAAGAATTGACCACCCCTCTGTGTCGTGGAAAACGGGTTTTAGGGTTTATTTGGCCTTTTTTAGCAAATAAAGAATCAATTTCTCGATTTCAGTCGCGGCCAAAACCACCAGACTAACAACAAAACAAGTCAAAAGTTGAGTGCCGGTCAGTTCTCTGGTCCCGAAAATATTTTGTAAAAATGGCAGATAAATAAGCCCGAGCTGGAGAATAAAAGTAGTACCCACTGCCAGGTATAGAGCCGGATTGGTTAGCGGGTTCGAGGCAAAAAATGAGCGGGTATTGGACCGGGCGGACAAGGCAAAAAGCATCTGGCTGAAGGTCATGGTGGTAAAAAGAGCTGTTTGCCAGGGGCCATCGACCCCCAGAGTTTGCTTGAAATAAAAACCCACGCCCAGACACAGAGCGGCTACCAGGGTCCCCACCCATATGATTTGCCGGCCAATGCCTCGTGAAAAAATACTTTCCTTTGGCTTATATGGCGGGCGTTCCATAATATCTTTTTCAGGGGCTTCATAACCCATGGCAATACCAGGCGCGCCGTCGGTCACAAGATTAATCCATAAAATCTGAAGCGGCAAAAGAGGCAGCCCCAAACCCATAAAGGGACCAGTCAGCATGACAAGTATCTCCCCCATGTTGCCACAGAGTATATATCTGATAAAGCGTTTAATGTTATCATAAATGGTTCGCCCTTCTTTCACAGCCCTTACGATCGTGGCGAAATTATCATCGAGAAGCACCATGTCGGAACTTTGCTTGGCCACATCTGTTCCTGTAATACCCATGGCCACACCAATATCAGCCGACTTTAATGCCGGGGCATCGTTCACTCCGTCGCCGGTCATGGAAACAATCTGGCCTTTTCTTTGCAAGGCGTCAATCAGTTTCATTTTATGTTCCGGCGATACGCGGGCGTAAACGCTGACTCTGCCGGCAGCCTCTTCCAGTTCCTCAATATTCAGCTTGGATAGATCCTGACCTGTCAAAAATTCATCCTTTTGGGTAATTCCCAATTCCTTTGCGATGTGCAAAGCCGTCAAGGGGTGGTCGCCAGTAATCATGACCGGCCTAATGCCTGCTTTTAGGCAAGTTGCCACAGCTTCAATTGCCTCTGGCCTCACAGGATCGATCATACCTGCCATACCCAGAAAAATAATGTCTTTTTCCATGGCCTCACCCTGGGGAATTGACGAGCCGTAGATTTTCGCGGCCATGGCTAAAACCCGTATGCCCTTGAGTGCCATTTTTTCGTTTTGCTCAATGACAATTTGCTTATCCTCCGGGCTTAAGGCTTTGATTTCTCCTTGCTTCAAAATCTCTGATGATATTTCCATAAGGCCATCAGCAGAACCCTTGATAAAACCAATATAGCCTGCTTCCTTATCTGTGAGCTCTTTGAAAAAACTGTAGTTTTGAAATAGAGCTGGTGACAAGCTGTGGACAGTTGTCATGCGTTTTCGGTCGGAACTAAAGGGTAATTCCCCAACCCGGGGCAGGGCCTTTTCCAGTTCTGCTTTGTTTAAGCCAGCTTTCTGAGCGGCACTTACCAGGGCCCCTTCTGTGGGGTCACCAATGACACCATAACCATCAGCCGCCTGGTCGATTTCAAATCCTGGCGGAAGGTTCAGTACCGCGTCGTTGCAAAGGGTTCCTGCCGCGAGCATGAGCTTTAAGGAATTGTTACCCTTCTTTATTTTGTCCAAAGCGTTTTCCATGTGGATTTCTTCCTGATCAAGCACAATTTGAGTCACGGTCATGCGGTTTTGAGTTAATGTGCCTGTTTTATCAGAACAGATAACCGTTACCGAACCCAGGGTTTCAACCGAAGGCAGGTTGCGGATAAGGGATTTGTTTTTTAACATCTTCCTGGCTCCCAAGGCCAGGGAAATGGTTACCACCGCGGGCAGGCCTTCAGGTATGGCTGCAACCGCCATGGAAATGGATGTCAGCACTGTTTCAACCAGCTCAATACCCTTTACCAGGGAAATAGCTGCCACCAACACAATAAGCACCAATGCGGCGATGGATAATGTACCACCCAGTTTGGCCAGACGTTTCTGGAGTGGTGTTTTTTCATCCTCCACATTTTGAAGCATAGAAGCGATTTTACCGAGCTCCGTATTCATGGCGGTTTCGGTGACAACCGCTTCACCGCGGCCATAGGTGATCACTGTGCCGCTGAAAATCATGTTTTTCCTGTCTCCCAAAGCCATGTCTTTGTCATAAACAGCTTCAGCATCTTTATTAACCGCTTCCGCCTCACCGGTTAGTGTGGCTTCCTGTACTTTCAGATTAGCGCTATTCAATAAGCGGCCATCGGCGGGAATGATATTTCCGGCCTCCAGGATCAGAATGTCGCCGGGAACCAATTGCCGTGATGAAAGTTCCTGCACCTTGCCTCCCCGCTTTACCCGGACAAGAGGAACAGCCAGTTTTTTCAGGGCAGCCATGGCAGCTTCGGCCTTTGATTCCTGCCAGAAGCCTAAAATGGTATTGAGCACCACAATAATCATGATCACGATGGCATTGGTGGCTTCGCCAATGGCAAAAGAAAAAACAGCCGCGGCAATCAGGATCAACACCATCACTTCCTTGAGCTGGTCCAGTAAAATCTGCCAGGGTTTTTTTATCCCCTTTTCAATCAACTCATTGGGCCCGTATTTTTTTAGCCTTGCTGCTGATTCTTCGGCGCTCAAACCCTGTTGCCCTGTTTTGAGCAGATTTAAAACCTCATCATTTTTTTTCTGATGCCATTGGCTCATGACATGGCCTCCTTGTATATTATTGTAGAAATGAAACCAAATAAAATAATTTTACTTCAACTCAAAGATTATCGGAAATCCTCATAGGGTTCAAGCAGACAAATTTTCAATTCTTTGAGGCTTGCGCAAAACTGAAATTTTTCGGGAAGCATAAAAACGGTGGAAAAGCTAATTTATAACCGGATATTTGGTTATGAAATTACAGTTGCCTGCTGATGGATAGTGTCAGGAACTTTGCGATTAGCTTCTCTGTTAATACTTTTTGTTGTAATGGGAAACAATGGTGTGAGGGAATGTTTTCGTGTTTGCTAAATAAAAAATTGCCTGCGGGATTATTAATTAGCCCCTATCCCCAGGCGTTTAAGCGAGGCATTAAAATTGTTACTTTTTAAAACAGCTTAGGCGGATGCTTTGGCGCTTTTGTCTTTGGAACCGGAATCCTTTTTATCAGAGCTGGCAGTTTTGGTCGTGTCGCTGATAGTCGATGCGGTTGTTCCTGTGCCTGTTGTTGCTGAAGAACGCTTGTAGTCGGTGGTGTAAAACCCGCTTCCCTTGAAGATGACACCCAAACCTCCGCCAATTAAGCGCTTGACCTTGCCCTGGCACTGGGGGCATTGGGTTAATGGTTCATCCTTGATGCTCTGAAGTTTTTCAAAATGGTATTCACAGTTCTCACATTGGTATTCATAGGTCGGCATAAGAGCACTCCTCGATTCAGTTTGTGTACTAAAATACACTATTTTCTCAAATGTGACAAGAGCCGCGGGGCTTTGGATTTTCAAGTCTATGCCCGGAAATTAAGAAAAAGGCGAATTTGCTCTTCCAAGCCTATAACCTGTTCCACCACAAATAGAGAGTCAGGTTTTCATTAAGCACTTTTTCAAGATTTTCAAGGCTGGATTTATTAATATCAACCACATCAGGGCAAATCCGGTAGATCTCTTCAGCTAAAATATTTGTTTTTTCTGGAGCCTTGAAAAATCTGGCTTCTATCCAATTGAAATTGGCCCCGATAATCTGAAAGGGATTATTTTGATGCCATTCTTGAAGTTGCCTAATTACCTCGGTATTGGTGTTGGTGTATTGATTTCCCGCGGTTTTCTGAATCCTCACAATATCAAATTGATCTGTCGACTTAATTACCGTGATCTGATCAGGCCGAAAACCATGGTTCCTTTGGGAAATAAACAGCAAATAACCCTTATCTTTAAAAACCCCATGGAATTTTTCAATACATTCTATCGCCTTTCTGGTGCTTAGATTAAAACATAAACCAGCAGAAAAATCCTTCTGCGGCCGGAAATCAAGGCTGTATGGGTTGGCTGTGCCAGGAGTGCTCTGATAACGGTAAAAGGGTTCGTCAAGAAAGCTTTTTAGTTCCTCAATCAAAGCCTTGTCAAAACCAAGGTCCTTGAGCAAATGCCTTTCCGCGTCATTCAAGGCTTGAGCATAAAAGCAGATTAATAATAAAGGAAAAAGAAAGAAATTTTTCATTTTTTTGGGAAATGCCCTCAATCGATTGGGGGAAGTTAAAAACCAACCCTTATTTAGATTACATTTGTATAATATTAACACAGTTTTGGCTGCATGTAAAGATCGATGAATGGGGCACCCCCCGGGCCCTGACCTATAAATAAAACCATGAGAATCGATAAAAACAGGGCCCGGGGCCGGGCTATCTGCCACTCCGCTTCGCTCCGACCACCCGGCCCGCCGAAAAAGGGCGGTCCGGGTGTTTGGCTGCGGGGTTTTGAAAAACCCCTTGCCATGGCTCCTATCCCTGGTGCGTTAAATCCATTCAGGCGCTTTCTGCACTCTGAAATTCGCAGTGTTCAAGGATACCAGGCCGTTGGAAAAAAAGGAAAGGCGCGCTTCTAAGTGGTGCTTCACATATTTGACGTGAAAAAGCCCCGGTTTTTAGCGAAAACCCTTGGACATTTTGATGAAAATGGCCCAAATCCTCTCGATAGTCTATTTAAATGTAGACAGAGAATAGGACTAATATAGAAATTTTGTATCTGTTTAGCTTAAAAGGGAGTCACTGTTTTTAGCGTTAAGGATTGTAATAATAGCAAGCCATTTTTTCAAAAATGACTTGCTAAAACCCGCAGGCGCGCTTTTTTCGCGCCGCGCTGGTCATAAATGCTACGCATTTATTGCTCGC
>JAFGWI010000073.1 GCA_016937215.1 Spirochaetales bacterium
AAAGTAATCGTATTTCCTGATAAAAATTAGAAAACCCACCAAAATTAAATAGAAAAAACTCATTTTTGAGATGCGGAAAGTGGGTTTCAGAATTTAAATGACCAAAACCTTTTATGGCTCCATCCAGGATCCTTGTCCAGACGCATCCAAGAATTTTTCCATCAGCTTCAGCGATTAAACAAAAATCATTAGCCTTTCCATAATCCGTTATCTAAACACTAACCACAGGTTCATAAATTATGAATCTTGGTATCGGATTATTTTCATCTTTTTGAAATATTGCGTAATAAAGAAAATCTTCAAGGAGATATATTTCAGATGATAGTATTGGTCTTATTTTATACTTCATAATTAATCAATGCACCATTGAATGCTATTGTTTTATGCATTTAGCTCAAAATGATAGCCATAAACCACAGTTTAGTCGCTGACAAAACTCCTATTTAGGACCGGAAGAGCTTGTAAAAAGAGTGCCCGGCCAGTTCCAGCATTTCCCGGTCGCCCCGGCTGTCGCCATAAGCGTAAATTTCGGTGTATTCAGTGAGGTCCACATGATTTTTCAAACGATTGACCTTTTCCTGGCCATAACAATTCTTTGTTAAAAAACGGCCTGTTATTTTGCCCTGTTGAGTCTCAAGAAGAGTCGCGATGCATTCAATGCCAATAGAGTCGCACCAGGGCTTTAACCAGGCCTCCATGGAAGCGGATATTAAAATAACACGATGCCCCTGGGCTTGATGCCATTTTATTTTTTCAAGCGCACTTGCTTTGACCTGTCGCGGCAAAGATTCTCTTGAATAGGATGCCGCTTTTTCATGAAATTTTGTTTTGTCCCAGTTTTTAAAAAAATGGATAAAGGCTTTTTCCTTGGCCTTGTAATTGGGTATTAGTTTCAATAAATAGGCCAGGAGCAAAGGTGACAGTAAAAACAAGCCCAGCACAAAACGCGGGAATCCCACCATGTGGGGTAAAAAACCGATAAGCGAATCGCCCGTGGTGATGGTGCCGTCAAAATCGAAGAGAGCCAGGCTTTTGTTGTTTTGCATAATCGTGTTGCCGGATTTTCAATCATTCTCCTGTTATAAACATGAGGCGGCGCATTTCAAGGTTCTTTCACCCTGCTGTTTTGGCGTTCAAAGGGCTGGATTCCACACTTCCCGATTGGTTCCGCGTTAGGGATTGAAGCGGAAACCCCACAGCCCTGCCGGTGTTTCAAGAAAGCCTTTGAGACAGCTCACTTCAGCTGAGGGTTTTTATTTAAAACCCAGGGCGAGGAGTTGAAGCGGAAAGCCCGGCCTGCCAAGCCCGAGGCGGCAGGCAACGCCCCTAAAAAATCATGTTAACTGGAGAAAAAGCTGATCCGGTTCCTTTCTTTAATGATAAACGTGTTAAAAGATTCATGAATGTCATTCATTATACTCAAAAATACTTTTTTAAAGCAAGTTGACTATCGCTTTTGTCATTAAAAAAAGCTATGATGACAATGTTGACTATTTTCGACAGCTTTTACGCCCCAAGGCTTGACCTCTTTGAAAGCTTAGGTGTATTCTGTTTCCCGGAAAAATCATTTAAGGAGCAATTTATGGCAGTATCGGCAGTTGTAGGAGCAAATTGGGGTGACGAAGGAAAAGGCAAGCTCACAGATTATCTTGCCAAGAATTCGGACATGGTTATCAGGTTTCAGGGTGGAAAAAATGCCGGCCACACCATTATCAATGATTATGGGAAATTCGCTCTTCATCTGTTGCCTTCTGGTGTTTTTTATAAAAATGTGGTGAATGTGCTCGGTCCGGGTGTGGCCATTGATGTTGAAGCCTTTTATAAAGAACGCGATGAATTGCTAAGCCGCAATGTGCCCGAGCCTCAGCTGAAAATCTCGAACCGGGCGCAGATTGTGCTGCCTTATCATATTTTATTTGATGTTTACGAAGAGGAACGCCTGGCCAACCGCCAGTTTGGTTCTACCAAATCGGGCATCGCGCCTTTTTATGCTGATAAGTACCTTAAAGTCGGTGTGCAGATTGCCGACCTTTATCATGAAAAACGCCTGGTGGCACGGCTCGAACAGGCCCTTGAATTAAAAAATGTGCTTCTCAGCTGCTTGTACAACAAACCCACCATTGAGGCGGCCAAACTGGCCGACGATTTAATGGCTCTGGGTGAAAAGATAAGGCCCTTTGTGTGTGATTCCCTGGTTCTGGTTCACGATGCCTTAAAAGCCGGGAAAAACATTCTGCTCGAAGGCCAATTGGGCGCGCTTCGCGATCCTGATTACGGTATTTATCCCTTTTCAACATCTTCTTCAACTCTGGCTGGCTTTGGAGCCGTCGGGGCCGGTATTCCTCCTAGGGAAATCAAAAACATCATCGCTGTGACCAAGGCTTATTCCAGCTGCGTCGGGGCCGGTCCTTTTGTCAGCGAGATTTTTGACCACCAAGCCCATGAGCTCCGTGAACGCGGCGGTGATGCCGGCGAATACGGCGCCACGACCGGGCGGCCACGGCGCATGGGTTGGTTTGACGCAGTGGCTACACGCTACGGCTGTATGGCTCAGGGGGCCACTGAGGTGGAATTGTCCATGCTCGATGTATTGGGGTTTCTGGATGAAATTCCTGTTTGCACTCATTACGAAATTAATGGCAAAAAAACAAGGGATTTTCCGGTTCCTGCTGAACTGGATGTTTCAAAACCAGTCTACGAGATACTTCCCGGCTGGAAAGAGAATATTTCCGCTGTGCGGGAATTCTCAAAGCTACCGCGAAACGCCCAGGACTTTGTTATTCGCCTGGAAGAGATGATTGAAGTGCCTATCAAATGGATTTCAGTCGGGCCCCAGCGTGAAGCCATGATTCGGCGTTAATGGATAAACCGTCAATTTAAACGAACAGCCTTATCTCAATTCAGAACCTCGCCCGCTTTTTTGGTAAAGGATTTTTTTTCTTTATCCATTTCCGTGATTTCTGTTTCAAGGCTTTCAATGGTATTCCGGGCCTTAGCTATATCGTTTTTAAGGGATTCAATTTTCTTCTGAGACTGGCTTATGTTTTTTCCAAGCTTCTCTACCATGATCGCGGCTTCTAGCTTGGCTATCATGCTTTCAGATTGCTTACGTTCTTTCTGAAGGCTTTGAATATCGCCAAGAACAACTGAGATCTCTTTTTTCGACAAAATTTCCGACTGAGGATTTTTCAGGAATTCCTGACCCAATAAATATAATTGTTCTCCAATAAATACATTGATTGACTGTATTTCCTTTTCCAGACGTGATATATTTTTTATTGAAGAACCTGCGGGAAACTTTTCCTTTAATTCAAACTCGATTTCACTGATATCTTGTCTGTTTTTATTTATTTCATCTCTTATAGACTGTATTTGACTGGATAATTGCTGATACTGGCTGATGGGTTGCTCCAATTCATCAGTGATAATTTCCTGGGGCAGCTCCATTTTCATCAATTTTTCACCTGCTGAGCGAAAATGGGATGTTAATTGCCTATTGATGATATTCAAACGCTGGGTCTGATAAAAGCCCTTCACAGCTCCTGCCATTTGGTCCAGAAAATTGGCATCATCGGCAGGAGATTTTTTTAAATTATCCTGAAAATATTCTTCTTTTTCTTCAAGCCTGGAGATATTTTTGAATATCATCTCTAAATTGGCATTCTGTACCAATTTGTTTTTAAAATTATTATAAGCGATTTGCCCTAAAACCTCATAAATGGCTAAAAAATCATTCTTTAATTGTGCAATATTTTTTTCGCGATCCTTGATAAGCTGCTGAATAGCCGAGGTTTTTTCAAGCTGTGTTTTAATATGAACAATATTAGCCTCGATTTCAGGAATGCTAGTTCTGGCTTCACTGATAGCGGTAAAATATTCAATTAAGGCTTCATTTTGCATGGTTTTTTTAGGAAGATCTGATAAAAGATCACCCAATTGTATTGTTTTTTCTTTTTCTATTGCTTGATTGGATTTTATTGCCAATTGAAAGCTTCTAATTCTGTTTTTATAATCACTCATATTAACCCTTCCTTTTTTAAATGGTACGAGTTCGATTTCTCCCAGACTGCCTCAAGATTATCAGAACAAAAGTATTTTCTGATACATCTTTTTTTCATGGGGTAAAGCCCCTTTTATCGCGCAGATTTTTTCAGCGAAATCGCTTGCTCTCCGCAATGCAAGCGACACATCCCAGTGCCGCAGTTTCCCATAAACAAAAAGGGCGGAAAAAGCATCGCCGGCTCCGACTGTATCGATAACAGACTTAGTCATATCTGATTTTAATTCTAATTCAAAAACACCGGTTGAATCAAATAGCAAACTGCCTTTTTCGCCTTTTGTCAAAATTATTGTGTTTATTTTAAACATTCGGCTCAATTGTGACAATCGCTTATGTTCTGAATCGGATAGGGAAAAATATTCAGATAATACATCAAATTCATCAAGGTTGCATTTTAAGATGGTGCAATTCTGTAATGATTTTTCAATTATTGTTTGAGAATAATAGTTCTGCCGAAGATTGATATCAAAAAAGACAGGAACATCTTTTTTTATTTTTTCCAATAAAGCGAATAAGCTTGCCCTGGATTTTTCGCTTCTAAGACAAAGGCTACCGAAATAAAACAAATCGCAGCAGGCCGCTTCCTGTTCACCTGGTCTTGTTTGACTAATATCATCCCAGGCAACAGGCATAAGAATGTCATACTCAGGGGATCCTTGCTCATCAAGGGAGACCCGGACTTCTCCTGAAGGATATTCTTGCGATTTCTGAATCAAGGAGCAATCCATTTTTTCAGTAGAAAGAAAATCCAGGATTTCACGACCCTTTTCATCATTTCCAACCGCGCTGAGCAGTTTTACCCTGAATCCCAAGTGATGCAAATGATAAGCAAAATTCAGCGGCGCGCCACCCAAATGCTTTTCAGATGGGTACACATCAAAAAGGATCTCGCCGAAAACCAGGATCCTCTTTATTGGATTATTTAGGGTCAAAGGCATGAAGTTTTTCTATATTCACTAATTGATTTTTCAAATTTTCAACATAATAGGTACTTTCAAGCATTTTTAACTGAATCGACAATTTAAGATAATTATGCCGGTCGAAATTGCGGTTTAGTCTATCCAGCAAATTCAAATACTTGGACTTATCCAGATCAGACAAGGGTAGTTTTGAATCAACCTTTTGAACATTATAAGGCTCCTTGTAGGCCCGCATGATTTCTTTTGCCAATTTTTCACGTTGTTCCTCAAGATTAACCTGATCGATAAATAGGGATTTCATGTAAATATCCAGATTCCGCAGTTCAAGATAGGTATGTTGGGCTTTAGGATTAACTTCACTGTCGTTTGTTTGCCCGCGAAATTTATAATTGCCGAAAACAACCAGTCGGGGATTATTCAGCCTGAATTTTTCAATGGCTTCACTTATCTCATAAGCCAGATCCAGATTGAAATGTTTTTCTAGACGGGCAACGAGGTCTGTAGCCGACATGATGGTATTCAAGGTATCCTGCTGGTTCATCGCTATGGTGACAATCAGAACTCCTTGCTCCGATTCCCTCACTTCCAAAGGTTCATTATCTGAAAAATATTTTCGCAGCCTGGAAATGTCCTTTAATTCGATTTTGGAATTATAGGGCATAATGGTTTCCCGCAAACCAGAGACTGGATGAGGCTTGGAACTCAATTCCTGAAGAAGGAATAATTCACGGATTTTCTCGCTATACTTATTCATCTCCTGGTACTGCATTAATACCTTCTCCACTTCTCCCAGCTCCAGGACCCGGGAAGGTTCAGGAAACTGATCAGGATGGTTTGTCCGCAAAATTTTCATGAGTGTAATAAAGGTTTGATTATCAGGAATAATATTTATGGTTTTAATTTGCTTTTGCAGTAGTTCATGGGCATATTCACGGGTAATCAAATTCCGGCGAACAATATCACCATTCTGAAGCGTAAAGGCGTGAGATTTTTCCAACTTTTTTGCGTCAACTTGAATTTTCAAATCATCCAAATGCGGTATTTCAATCAGAAAATTTAATGGTAATTGCATCTATAAGATTAAGATTATAAGGAAATGGTCCCAAAGTCAAGAAAAACTATAACCACTATTCTAAAGGACTGGTATAAACCCCTAAAAATGAAATTTTTCAATTTTTTTGAAACGCGGTTAAAACACAATAAGCAGTATCACCATGCTGCCATAGATTTCCAGGAAAGGATGTAATATGGCCTTACAAATAGCGTTTTTCTCGCGATAAAACGGCCAGAAATTAATTGATTTGGATTGGTGGCAAAACCGCGGAGCTTGACTCTCCAAAAGGCTTATGTTATTTTTGCAGTATACCTGATATTTTATATCAATTATTTCAGTAAAAAAAGAAGAAATGAGCCAAATTACAGCTATGAAAAACAAAATTCTCCTGCTGGACAACAGCACAACCATATTCAGCCCGTGGAAAAAAGTAATCAATCAGTATTATGATTGCACCGAAGCCATAGGTGGGTTTGAGTCTTTATCCAAGCTGAAAAATAACGACTTCAAGCTGGTAATTGTCAATTTATCGATAGACAAAATGAATGGTGTTGAGGCTATTGAAAAAATACGAAGCAAATACGAGAGCATACCCATTATTGTTTTATACGCTCCAAAAGACATCCTGAACCTGAAACAAGCCATGGTTTATAGGATTCAACATGCTCTGAAACTGCCCATCGACCATCGCGAACTGATCATTGAAGCCCGAAAATATGCAGATATTGAAAGCATTAGGCTCACTCACAACCAGGACACCCCAAGCAGCTCTGTGTCAAGCATCAAAAAGGAAGCCAATTTTGTCGATGTGGAAGCCAAATTTTACGAAGCCCTGAGCGCGGTTGCCGGTAATCAAATAAATCATGCCATTCAGATTTATGACAATTTATTGTCTCTCACCAATATCAAGAAAGAAGGTTGGCGACGATACATCGAAGAATCGCTTTTTCATCTTGGTCAATGCTACTCCAGGTTACAGGATTTTGAAAAAGCCAATAAATACTACAAGGAATTCATTTGCAAAGTGCCCCACCATAATTGCGTGAAAGAATCCATATTATACCTGGGCCAGAACTATCAGGCCATGAAGGATTATAATCGCGCGTCAGCCTATTATAAAAAAGTGATCAACATGAAACCCTTTGATTCTTTCTCAACCCAGGCTTCCAAGCTGCTAAAAAAAATCCCGGTTCTGAAATAGCCCTCTTTCAAAAACATGAAAGTCCTTTTTTATCGATCAAATCTCCCGTATTTCAACTCTGATCCCACACTCCATAGTGAATTTAGATAATTTCTTATATTATTTAGAGTTGAGGCTCTTTCAACCCGAATTCAAGCTGACGCTATAGATCCAGGCCCTGGCTGTGTTTTAACCAGGGCCTATACCCTCCCAGGCAATGGTAAAAATCAGAAACTCTTTTTGTAAATAAGTGTAAATACACCCTCAATAATCCTGCCATTTATGGCATGAATTTTGAATTAATTCTCTCAAAAGAAAAGTCCACGGACTATGAAAAAAAGGAGCGAATGATGAACCTCGAACAAATTACAAGGCTGGAAACCATGGTAAATGAATATCACAAAACAAAGGCTGGTTATGAAGACATATTGTCTCTGATTGCCTATTATATTTACAGATTTCCCCTCAAGGACCCCAGAGGAACACAGGATGATTGCGGAGAATTTTATTTATACTTTATCCCCGGACTAAGGCGCGTTTTAAACAAACACAAACCAGGAATGAGACATTTTATAGGTTATTTAAAGCAAATTCTCAAATGGCGCTTGAGCACTTATTTTATTCACAAAAGAAGGCAAAAAATAAACCACGAAGTGGAAGGCTGCCAAACAATGTGGGACAATGAAAACCATGAAACAACCACCTTTACCCATTGGGATGAAAAAAGCCTTTGCAGCATATTTCGCAGCAACACAACATCACCTTTGAAGAATGATGTTGACAAGCGCCTTTTACTGGCCAGTTCGCTGAAGTACTCTAGCAAACTTTCAGAGGAAAACTGGGACAAAGTTATCAATATGACACAAAGTGACGGAGAATGGGTCAAAAGAAACCGGAAAGCCCTAGATGAACTTGTCCGGACACGGGAGAAACATTATTTCACATGGATCACCCGCCGCAACAAATGTTATTTCAAAATCCGTTACCATGAAAACATTCTCAAAACCATGAACAATCCCGAGGCCATCAAAGAAATGAAAATGAAAATCGCGAAATTATGGAATACCTACAACAGAATGGTCGCTCGCATCGCCAATATCAGGACAACCCCTTCACGATCCGAAATATCAGCCTTATTAGAAATCCCCAAGGGAACCCTTGATAATTCACTTTTTGTCCTGAAACAACGACTGGAAAAGCTTGATAAAGCAGCAGAATTCCGCTATCTTCTGTGAATGGAATTTATTTTAGCATCAAAAAACAGACACAAGGCCGCTGAATTCAGCCGGATTTTAACAGGCCATGAAGTTTTACTTCCCAAGGATTTGGGCATTAATTTTGATCACGAAGAAACAGGTACGACTTTTCTGGAAAACTCCTTTGCCAAGGCGGAAAGTCTCTATAAAATCCTGAAACGACCTGTTATATCCGACGACTCAGGCCTTTGTGTTCCAGCCCTGAATGGAGAACCAGGTCTTTTTTCTTCCCGATACGGCATGGCACATTTTGGACGAAAACCCTCTTCTGCCGAGCAGATTGAGTATCTCTTGAGTAAACTTGAAAACATTTCCGACAGAAAAGCCTTTTTTGTCTGCGCCATGACAATTTATATTGATCAATATCACTTTACCATTGTCCAGGATACCATGGACGGGATCATCAGCAAGTCGCCCTCCGGCATTGGAGGTTTTGGATATGACCCGATTTTCTATATACCTGAATTAAAAAAAACAGCAGCCGAGTTGGGTGATTTTGAAAAGGATAAAATTTCACACAGGGGCAAAGCAGGTAAAAAAATATTGAGTTTACTTTCCTGATAATTTGTATATAATTGAAACCGGACAAGAGGTCCAAATCAATTTTTCAGGGAGGAAAATGTGTCAATTTTATTCGGTGTCATTATAATGATCATTTTTACACTGATCGGAATTTTCCTGTGGGCATCAGCTGATTTTCCATTAGCTATTCGGGAAATCGCCATTAATACAAGGCGCAAGGTAAAAATATACGATTATGCTCCATTAAAAGTCATGAGCATAATGATAAAAGCCTTTGCCGTTATCATCTGGCTTGCCGGTTTGGTCCTGGGGCTGTATATTGCCTCTTTGAATCATCTGACACTACCTGGTTTCAATTAAAAATTTTTTACTTCTCGAAGCAGATAATTCGAAAAACCCAGGCCCTTTAATTTGTCAGAGACCTTCTCTAAATCGACCTTTTTTACGTTGATGACCAAAACCCGTATAAAAGAAGATGGGCCTTTTTCAAATTTTCCCTCAAACCCGGCCTTGAGCAGGCTCTTCATCACCTCAACAGCATGGGATTCCTTAGAAAAGGATCCAATTTGAATGCGATAATCTCCCGATTCCTTTTGATCATACAGCACCGAAACATCGAATTCATCTTTTTTGTCTATGGCAAATTGCTTCTGATATTCATCTTTGGTGGACTTATGCAATTCCACCCGAGCCACACCCGCCCCGATCATATCGATGGCCTCGGCCCCGACTCTGGACAAATCAATAATTCTGCCCTTAACAAAAGGACCTCGGTCATTAATGCGCACAATCACCCATTTTTTGTTGATTTGATTCACAACTTTCACATAGGTATTAAAAGCCAGTGACTTATGGGCTGCTGTTAATTTGTAGGTATCAAAAATTTCACCATTGGCTGTTTTTCGCCCCTGAAACTTGCCGCCATACCATGACGCATAGCCTTCTTCAAAGGGAAGGCTCCACAAAAACCAGGACTGAAGCAAAACGAGCCACACCAAACATAGTTTTTTTATTAAAGAAGACCTGTTGAAGCTATAAGTTTTTATCATTTCATTTACATCTATCGGATAATTTGTCGTAAAAATTGAAGCCGCCTTCATCACTCATTACAATTCATGGCCTCTGTTGTTTTTGGGCGTTGCCCCGGAACCTCCGGTGTCCGGGGCCGGGCTTTGCGTAACTCCGCTATCGCTTCGACCAAAAACCCCGCCAACTTGGCGCGGGGTTTTTGTTGGCCCCATTTTTTTTAAAAAAAATGGGGCCTTACTCCAATCCCTAACGCGGTACATTAGACCAGCCGCAACTTAACACTCCGGCATTTATACCGGGCTTAAGCCTCAAGAATAATCATATCACTGTTTCAGACAGAAAAAAGCTAAAATTTATAACCGAATTTTCTCAGCATGGCCTTTCTGTCATTCCTGTCGTTAGCGCTTTCCACACCCTTTGGAGAAAAGCCGTCGATAACACCGATAATACCGCTGCCCTGATCAGTTGAAGCCACCAGTATCTCAAGAGGATTGGCTGTTGCGCAGAAAATTCTGGCCACTTCCTGGCAATTTTTGATCTGATTTAACACATTAATGGGAAAAGCATCTTTTAATACCAGAAAAAAACTGTGACCAGCTCCAACCTGCCTGGCGCAATTTACAGCATCCTGGACAAGGCTTTGATCGTTCCCTTCACTTCGTATTAAACAGGGGCCCGAAGCCTCACAAAAAGCCAGGCCGAATTTGGCGCCAGGCACAGTGGTCGCCATGATTTCAGCAATATCCTCTATTGTTTTAATAAAATGGGACTGGCCAACGATAATATTGCAGCCATCCTGCCACTTCAAAGGAATTGATTTCAGGTTCAAATCCATAGGCACTCCTTCTAATTTTCCAATAAAATATCCAAGTTGAGTTCAACACAACTACAGGGCATTCCAATTCCCCAATTATCTAGGACAACAGGATGAATTTCGCCCATAATTCCGCAAAGCTTGTCTTTATAATAAATCTCGGCTGTCCGGCCCTTGATAAGGCGGGGATCATCCTTTTCCTTAAGGCTGTAATCTTTTGAGAGATAGAAAAACAAGGCCGAAACCAGGGAATTAACATCATTAAAACCGGAATCCTTGTCTGCCAGCAGAAAGGAACAATAATTTGAGGTTAAAGCCCCATAGTTCTCGTTTTTATCAAGACAAGCCACTTTGCCGATTTCAAATATTTTATGAGGATACACCGCGTTAGCTGAAACCGATTCAGAAGCCAGAAGATTCGGCAGCACCGATTTCCTTACAACCGCGTAATTTTCCGTCATCGGGTTCATGATGTGCACAAAATCCTTGTTTTCAATATTCATTTTATCGATAAAATCCTTGCTGGAACCAAGGTAATTAAAAATCATTTCCTGGAAACCCAGACCTATCATTATGCCGCGCACTTTGCGGCTGAATAATTCCACAGGCGAAAGGCGCCCCACGGTAAAATCTTTGGGAACCATGGCTTCGAAGCTGCTCATGCCCCGGCCTATCATCACTTCTTCAACCACATCCACAGGGTGCAAAAAATCATTACGGTATTCTGATGGCGTTAATATGACTTTGCGGGAATCAAGCTTCACATTGTTTCCGGCAGTTTTTAAAGCAGCAAGCAAATCTTCATTTGACAGATTTTCACCGAGAAGCTTTCGACCATAATCAAGTTCCATGGAAACAGGCTGCTGAAAATAATAGGGAGTCACGATTTCCCTGCCATAGGGAGTATCATAGGGATAAACAATTTTAACCGGCAAAATTTCATAGCCAAAATCTGCGAAATCACAGGCTGCGATCGAAGTTGCCAGGAGCAAAGAATCCATATCCAGGCCTGTCATTTCAACAAAAATATAATCATCACCCACTTCCAGAGCCCCGATGGAGGCGCTATTGATGATCGGCGGAAAACTCAATACACCGCCCTCCGCGTCCTCTAAAAAGGGAAATTTCGGAACATCCTTTAATATCCATCCGAATTCCTGGCCCTTTGGGTGGTCCTTTAATATTTGCCCTAAGGTTAGCTCCGAATCGAGCCCCAGGGGGGTGAAGCTTGTGGTGTCGGGATTAACCGCCTTATAGTGCACCGGGAACTTGATCATATTGGCCCGGTAAACCCCCATGGCAATGGATTTTCGTTTTTGACCGTAATTCCAGCACAGTTTTTCCTGAGTCTGAATCGTGTCCTTTAAAAGTTCCTCTGAAACAGGCTTGCCTTTTACGGCAAAGGCGGCCACATAGGGCCGGATATTCTTTAAGCCTGCATTCACCTGTACTTCGCGGCCTTGATGGTCTTTAAAATCATTTTGACGGGAAAAAAAAGTATATTTACGGTCATCACGGCCTTGCAGCAGCTTAAGCTGCCGTGCTAATCCGGCGGTCGACCATAAATCAGGACGGTTGGTGTCGTTTAATTCAATTTTCAGCACACCTTCTTTATCATTCCAGTCATCAAGTTCGGCTTTGGCGCCTTCCAGAATAGTCACCAATTCGTTCTGAGACAAATTTTTACCGAATATATTAAAAAAAGCATTTTTATTCACTTCAATTTTAGGCATGATTAACTCCTTCTTCGTAAACGCACTTGTTCAATATCATTTGTAAAAAGGTCCCGAATATCATTTAAACCCAATGACATAAGGGCCATGCGGTCGATTCCCAGGCCCCAGGCCAGAACCGGCACCTTGATTCCCAGGGGTTCGGTTACCTCAGGACGGAAAATACCAGACCCTCCTAATTCAAACCAGCCGAGCACATCATGCTTGATGTGCACTTCAACCGAGGGTTCGGTAAAGGGAAAATAAGCGGGAACATATTTGACTTCCTTGGCACCGGCAACCTGCTCAGCAAAGATTTTCAACAAACCCAAGAGTGTCCTCAGGTTTACATCATTTCCCAGAACAATTCCCTCTGTTTGATAAAAATCCGCCGCGTGAGTGGCATCCACACTGTCATAACGAAAACATCGTTCAATGCCAAAATATTTTCCCGGAACCTCCGCGTAAGTGAGAGCCTTGGCTGAAAGAACCGTGCCCTGGCTTCGTAAAATCATCCGCCGGGTAAAATCGCGGTCAAACTGATAACCCCAACCCCGGCTGCCGGTGTTCCATCCGTTTTCATGGGCTTTGGCCACATTATCAAGATAGGGCTGTTCAATTTCCTTGGCATGGGTCGGTTCTTTGAGATAAAAAACATCATGAATATCGCGGGCCGCGTGAAATTGAGGCATAAAAAGGGCATCGGAATTCCAGAATTCGCTTTCCGTAAGGGGGCCGTCAAACTCCTGAAACCCCATGGAAACCAGTTTATCCTTAACTTCTTCCAAAAAAGCCACATAGGGGTTTTTACGCCCCAAAAGAACCCTTGAAGGGGGAACATTGATATTGTAGCTTCGAAAGCCTTTTTTCTTCCATTCCTGATTATGAATAATCTCGGGCGATAACAAACCGATCTCATCACCTGTGATACCCATGTCCTTCATTTTGGATTTTACCTGAGCCGCTTTATGAGTAAGAGCGTAAGTCACTATTTCGTTTTCTATAATTTTAAAAATCCCTTTAGCAGAGCCTCGCTTTTTGGAATTACTGGCTATGATTTCTTTTTCAGCCTGTTCAAATTCAGCTTCATCAAAGGAAGATGTTTCAAGCTGGTTTAATAATTTCCGTAGAAGCTTCATCTCAGCGCTAAGCTCACCGGATTTGATTACAGCTTTTTTTTCTTCATTCATTTGAAGAACACCTGATTTGGACATGCTGCCAAAGGCAGACCCAATATCCTTATTTTCAAGGCCTAATGCCTCGGCCATTTCCGGTAAGGAATGGGGCCCTTTTTCCTTAATAAGACCCAAAATGCGCTCCTCCGGTGTTCCAGTTTTTTGATAATCACGTCCTGTATCTGTCAATTCATATTTTATCCTGGTTGCCCGTTCCTTTTCTTCAATCAGCTCCTTAGACACAAGCCAGCTCATGGCTTGATTAGATTGACCCGTATTAAAATTCAGTTTTTCGGTCAAAGAATCACGATTAATCGCTTTGGTTCCATCAAAATTCAGCAACACCTTAACTTCCAATGGATGCAGGCCCTTTATCAAACTGACTAATTCCATCACAAACTCCTAAACGCTATTTTGAGATATAAAGTTGATTCTTCAAGATTACCCTGATTAAGGCAGAAAACTATAACACTCTTCAATTGTCGCGAAAATATCCTAACCCTATTGGTAACTTAAAATACAAAAAGTGTAAAGACAAAGCCATTTCAAATCAGCCATTCTCGGGTAGAAAAATCACGTTAAAATGAAATTTGAGGCTGTCCAAAAATAAACTTTGATTTTTGACATTAAACGATACATTCCATATTCTCAATACATACTGAAATGAATCATTTTTAACCTGAGAGAAATTGCCTCAATAAAAATATTTTCCTCAAAAAAGCAATATATTTAAGATAAATCTCATTATTGTGAAAAAAAATTGCTTTTTTTTCGATAAAAGTATTGTCAAAAAAGCAATAATTTTATAAATTTAGTGTGATAAATCAATAAATCCAATTAATAAGGATAGGTAAGGGATATGAAAAGCTTAAAATTACTGAAAACCCATTCATTGTACGCCAAAGACCCTGAACTTTCCAAAGAATGGCATCCTAAAAAAAATGGTGACTTAACACCCAAGGATGTCTTCCACCATTCCGGTAAAAAAGTATGGTGGGTCTGCGAAAACAATCATGAATGGGAAGCGATTATCAATAATCGCGCCAGCGGCACCGGTTGCCCCTTTTGCAAGGGAAATGCCGTTTGCCTTGACACCTCGCTTTTGAAAAGAAAGCCCGATATTGCCAAGGAATGGCATCCCAAGAAAAATGGGAACCTTCAACCAGGAGAGGTGACTATTCATTCAGCCAAAAAAGTCTGGTGGCAATGTGACAAAGGCCACGAATGGAAGGCCATTATTGCCAGCCGCACAGCAGGAAACAACTGCCCCTTTTGCAACGGTAGAAAACTCTGCGACGAAAGCAGTTTGCAAAGCACTAATCCTGCGCTTTCCAAAGAGTGGCATCCAAGCAAAAATGGCAAACTCACACCAGCTGAAGTTCTTCCATCAAGCCCCAAAAAGGTCTGGTGGCAATGCGACAAAGGTCACGAATGGAAAGCCGGCATAGCTTATCGCGGCAGGGGTCGAGGTTGCCCCTTTTGCGACGGGAAAAAAGTGGGAAAAGACAATTGCCTTTCCGCCATTGCGCCTGATGCAGCTAAAGAATGGCACCCCGATAAAAATGGCGACTTGTCTCCCCGAAAGGTGACACCCCATTCTCAGAAAAAGGTCTGGTGGAAATGCAAAGAAGGCCACGAATGGCAGTCTTCTATCGGCTACCGCACCAAGGGCTATGGATGTCCTTACTGCTCTGGTCGTAAAGTATGTGATGATAACCATCTGTTAATTCTTAATCCAGAATTAGCAAAAGAATGGCACACATCACGAAACAAAGATCTGAAGCCCAAAAACGTAACCACAAAAACAAAACGTAAGGTCTGGTGGAAGTGCAAGGAATGCGGCCACGAATGGAAAGCAGCGATTGCTGATCGAGTAGAAGGCGCTGGCTGCAAAAAATGCGCTAAATAATTTTTATACCTTTTAAAAATTGAAGCAGATGCCGGAACGAATTCAGGTATCTGCTTTTTTTTGCGCTCAATCCGACTGATTAAAAACAGAATTGAAGTTATAGGCCCCAAGTTAAAGGAATACAAATTCCGAGACACTTCCAAAAACATAAAATCACCAAATTATTTTAATTTCCGTATCAATAAAAAGTGGCAAAGTGGAATCTGATTCATTATGATAAATATGTATAGAAATTAAGGGGGTGTTTATGAAGGTTGTTTTAGTAATTTTGATTATTTTACTTTGTTTATTTGTTTCATGTATTGGGTTTGAAAACAGAATAAAGATTAATAAAGATGGATCCGGTGAAATGGAATTCACTTACCGCTTGTCACGAATGCTGCTGGAATATGGCAATGAAGAAGGTTCTGAAGAAGGAGAAACAATCGACACTCCCCTGCCAATCACGGAAGAAGAATTAGCCGAGGAAATCAATTCCATTGAAGGCGTCAGGCTTGTTTCTGCTTCACAATCGGAAGACGAGAACGACATAATTATTTCCGCGGTGATTGAATTTGATGATGTAAACAAGCTTCAGGACACGGAAACCTTCAGTGCATGGCCTATTAGTCTTGAACGTAAAAATGGCCAAACCGTTTACACTCAGATTTTAACCGAAGGCTCAGGAGATGATACGGAATCCGCAGAAATGATGGAATCATTTTTTGAAGGATACAATTTATCCTTGAGAATTGAAGCTCCTTCGCCCATCATAGATTTTAACTACGGCGAACTAGAATCGACCAATGTTCTTTTATATTCAATCACCATAGCTGAACTTTTTTCCATGGCTGAACAGGAAGAATTGGTTGTGGTCTGGAAATGACCAGGACTTTGGGCAATAAAAATGGATATTCATAAATTATCAGGGTTTCGATGAAAGGTTACCGAAATTGCCTGCAAACAGATTGGAATTATTTATTTGCTTAGCCAATTGGATCAACCGGGTTCCAACCAAACAGCTTAGGGATCGGAGCCATGGCAAGTCATTTTTTCAAAAATAACTTGCTAAAGCGTTTTTTTCCGGATAATTTCCGGAAAAAAACCTTCGGAAGCGATAGCTGAAGTGGCGCAGAGCCCGGCCTGAGCCCTTTTAGGAAAGCCATTTTACATTTGAACATTTTCTTGGCAATTAAAGTTGTCAGCATTTTTCAAGCTGGCTTAATTATTGGGAAAATGTAAAATGGCCTTTGCCAGGTTAAAGAAAAGGGCGCATTGTTTCAGAACTGAGGCAAGCTCCAAAAAATACCAAACAAATATGGTGAATCAATAATTTCAAATTATCAGACCAATATGAACGAGGCGATAAGTAAAGATTGATGATTAACAAGCAAACAGCAATAAAAACAGGGCTTATTATGTTAGTTGCCGTAATCAGCGGCTTCAAAACCCACGCGCAAACAAACATTACTGATTTCGACTGGGACTATTCAATCAGAAAAGATTGGCATTGGACACCAAGTAATGATTCCGAATATTCAACCATGAACTTGCAGCCAGCTAACATGTGGCATTCGGTTAATCTTCCCCTCAGAAAATCCGACCCTAAAGTAAATGAAATACTTGGAGAAAATCCCTCTATCTGGCTGCGCAAGGAAATTGTTTTTTCACCGGCTCTTGAGGGTAAAGATTTGTATTTTCTAACCCGCAAAACATACGGGGCCATTAAATTTTATTTAAACGATATTTTAATCGGCAAATCCGGCGGTTTTCCTCCGAATTTTCAGTTTTTTTCTTCCACACCAAAGCAATGCTTTTTGCCGCCGGAACTCATTCGCTATGGCGAAACCAATATGATTGCCCTTTATATTTATAATCCCAGGGGCGATTTGGCTATTCCCGATGCCAGTATCGGCGGATATGACCGTTATATTTTTGATTCCCAATTAGTAACTTTTTTTAATTTACAAATTTACACGATTTTCACGGTTCTATGCTTGGTGCTTTTTCTGTATTATTTTGTGCAGTTTCTATGGAGAAGGTCTGACACCAACAGCCTGCTGTTTTCCTTAATTAATTTCTGCTTTGGAATGTATTTTCTGGCCATGGGGCTGGAAGTTAATTTTATTCCTTTTGAATATGCCAATAGCTTTTCGCAATCCTTTTTTCCATTATTTTTTGGTTTGCTCACTGTTTTTTTTGTTCGCTATTTTAATATTCACAACAACAAGTGGCTCAAGCGAATAACCATGGTGAAATCCATTTTCCTGAGTTTTTTATTTTATGTGAATATTTTCTTTAACAACCCGATTCAAGGTTTGTTCAATATGGCCATTATCCCCGGTGCTCTTGAACTCTTTTTTCAAACCTATGTGGCCACCAGAGCTACAATCAAGGGCAATCGAGACGGCATCCCCCTCATGATCGGCGCGCTTTGCGGTGTCGTACTTGGCCTTCATGATATGGTGTACCAGGTAGTTTTACAATCCGTACCCTTTGCCTGGCTTCAAGGACCGGGAATCTTTATTTTCAATCTTTCCATGTTTTATTCTTTAACTCAAAAAAACGTGAAGATGTACAACAATATGGAACTTTATTCAAAAGAAATTGAACAAAAAACCAATGAACTCGAAAAATATATAAAAAACATCAGCGATATTTCATCAGTAGTTACGAATATGAGCGCTAAAATCGAAAACAGCATTTCATCAACCTCCGATTCGGTAAACCGTATGGCTTCCGGGTCTGAAGTCATAAAATACAATATTGAAAAGCAATTCGACGTGGTTAAAACAACAACCTCTACCATTCTGGATTTGCTTGGCTCTCTGGACATCACCTACCAGGGCATACACACTCAGTTGAGCAATGTTCAGAACACCTCTGAAACCATTAATTCCATGCTCGAAACAATCGATGAAGTAACCAAAGACCTAAAGGAAACCGCGGAATTCACTTCCCATCTCGAAGGAATCACTCAAAAAGGCGACAAAGCTATTAAATCCTCGGTTCAGTCGATTAATCAAATCAAGGATGTAAGCCAAAAAGTCAAAAATGTGGTTGCCGCAGTTAACGATATTGCCGAACAAACCAACATTTTATCTATTAACGCAGCCATAGAAGCCGCCCATGCCGGTGTTTACGGCAGAGGATTCGCCATCGTTGCTTCGGAAATCAAACGACTGGCCGAAGGCTCTGGCAACCGGTCCAGAGAAATTGATGAAAGTATAAAAAACATTATCGACCGTATCAGCGTCGGCGTTGAAACCAACAAGGATATGCAGAATATCTTTAATGAGATCAACGATAACACCACCCGTGCCGTGAGCCAGGTCCAGCATATTTACGAACTGGTGGCGCAGCAAAAATCATCCAGCCAGGAGATACAGCATTCATTACAAGAACTTAAAGATTCCTGTGATTCAATTAAGGGACAAACCGAAAAACAAGGTGACGGCAGTAACCAAATACGAACGAACATGGAAGGTCTTGTAAAGGTGTCGCAGGACGTGTTTGACAACATCACCAGCATTTCACAGGAAATCAATGGTGTTATCGAGAATATAGCCAGCCTTCGAAAGACCTCGGAAGAAAGTAATCAGGTCATCATCAAACTTCAAAATTTAATCAAAGAAAACCGATCAACCGAGTAATTCCTTCAATTTTTCCGCCAAAGTATCGATGGGTAAAATATCCTGACTTTTCCTGGCAAGATGCTTGAAAGTCACCTCCCCTTTTTTGAGTTCATCCTCGCCCATAACAATAACCCCGTCAAATGCTTTTTTCTCGGCAAAGGCAATTTGCTTACCCAGCTTGAAGTTATCTTCAATATAAATACTGTTGGCGATTCCACCCTGGCGAAGCTTATCGGAAAGCTTGAAATACTCCTCATAAGCTACTTCCTTAAAACGGGTAATTAAAACACGTTTTTTAGTAATAAGATTTTCAGGAACCAGTTCATGGGTTTCCAGGAAATTCTGAAAGGTCACATCACCCAGGCCAAAACCTATACCCGATACATTGGCCTTTTTAAACAGATTCACCAGATTATCATAGCGGCCGCCGCCAAAAAGAGAACGCCGGTTTTCGGGCGAGGTATCGTAAACCTCAAAAACCGTTCCCGTATAATAATCAAACCCCCGGATAATGGCAAAATCAAATTCGCAAATATCCCCAAGCCCGGCCTTTTTAATCAAGTCAAAAAGCGAAGAAAGCTCCTCGGCCCCTTCAGAAGGCGCGTCAAACATGGCGATGATTTCATCAAGGCTGGAAGAGAAAATCCTGTCCAGAAGCTCAACTTTCTCCTGGGCCAGTCCCAATTCGCCAAGCCAGCTATCATAGGCTTCCCGGGAAATCTTGGCCCGCCGGTCAACCGCCTTGGCCACCATCCGGACATTCTCGTCCTTTACTTTCAGAATATGGGTCAACACATCGTTAAAAAACTTGCGGTTATTGATTTTTATCTTAAAAGAAATCCGGGGCGCGCCGAACTCCATCATGATGGCATTGATAATCGAAAGAATTTCCAATTCGCCGTGAATATTATTGGAGCCAAAAGCATCCACATTTACCTGCCAGTGCTCGCGCAAACGCCCCTTCTGAGGCTGCTCATAGCGCATAAAATTGGCAATACTGAACCAGCGCAGGGGAAAGGTCATTTGTTCAAGCTTGGCAGCCACCATACGGGCCACTGTAGGCGTCATTTCCGGCCGAATCACCAGGCGGCGGTTTTTCTTGTCCTCAAAACTGTATAGTTGCTCGTTCACCACCTCCTCACCGCTCTTGGCCGCGTATACATCGAATGACTCCAGCAAAGGCCCGTGATACTCTTCATATCCAAAAGACTCAACCGCATTCCGCACCTTTGAAAAATACCAATTGCGGAATAACATATCCTCAGGATAAAAATCCCGTGTGCCCTTGTAATTTCTGACCGGTAAAAAATTCTGACTCATGACCAACGCCTTCCTGTCGCAAAATATCAAAGCCCACTATAGCACAAGAGGCAAAAAGGCTTCAATAGCTGTCTGAGGCATTTGGGCTGGGAAATAAAGAACAAAATGAATATTGAGTCAAGATGAAAAATTTTTTGATCCTTGCCTGATAAACCCTGTGGCTTTCAGGCCGGGCTATAAGGGTGCATGGCCGAGCAACATATTGAAGATTTGCGACCAGGCCAACAAAGCGGGCTATTGCGATTTCGGTGACTCTTTTTATATTTTTTATTGCTCTTTCAAAAATTCATAACACCCGATTTTATAGTCAATTAAGATAGTCACCGAAAATCGCTGGATTATTTAGCCAGTTTAGCCGCAATTTCAGCTACGTATTTTCCCTGAAACCTGGCCCCCTCCAGTTCATTTTCGCTTGGTTGCCTTTCTCCCTGGCCTCCTGCTATTGTTGTAGCTCCATAGGGAGAGCCTCCTGTGATTTCATCAATGCGCATCTGCCCTTGAAAAGCATAGGGCAATCCCGCGATAACCATTCCATGGTGAAGCAATGTAGTATGAAAATTCAGAATCGTGGATTCCTGCCCCCCATGCTGTGTAGCTGATGAGGTGAATACACTTCCTACTTTGCCTACCAAGGCCCCGCTGGTCCATAAACTCACTGTTGAATCAAGGAATTGCTTCATCTGGCCGCACATGTTACCGAATCGGGTGGGTGTTCCAAAAATAAGCCCTTGGGCTTGTCCCAGTTCTTCCACTG
Source organism: Spirochaetales bacterium (assembly GCA_016937215.1). Taxonomy (GTDB): domain Bacteria; phylum Spirochaetota; class Spirochaetia; order SZUA-6; family JAFGRV01; genus JAFGWI01. The sequence continues at coordinate 21,320 of JAFGWI010000073.1, forward strand.
TGGCAACAGGAATACCTGCCATGGATTCTTGTGCTTCGAAGGCTCCCATCTTTTTTAGAATTTCTGTTGATAATGTTTCAGGCACTCTTCGAAGTTCAGCATCTACACCCTGTACACCATTGGCTCCTTGCTGAATAGCCTGGGCAAGCTTATATACATGTCCATACATTGAATAAAAAACAACTAATATTTTCATAAACACTCCTTTAATTATTACATAATCTTTATATTTTTCAGATTAATCATGGTAAAACATAAGAAATGACGAGCTTTTAGACAATATGAATCAGAAAACATCAATATTTTTTATGCTATATTTTAATAGAGGATATCCTGGAGTAAGTTCCGGGATATCCTCTTCTCTTAAGAAAATTTTCAGCAGTCTATTTATATCTGAGCATCATCAAATCAGGTTTAATTTACTATAGCGATTTTATGACCGGGAATTACTGGAAATAACACTTAAAACTTTGACAAAAACAAAATAATTCTGTATTATTAATTACTATTCAAATACCAAGGAGGCTTTCGGGTAAAAATGCGAATATAGAACAGGTATGATCACACAACATCATTACTCCCTGTTCTAAAAAGTCCAAGCTGTATAGGTATAGCCATATACTAAATAATTCCATAAATGAACAGGGAATTCAGGAGGTACTATGGCAACAATTCTTCAAATACAAAATCTATCTTTTTCATACCCTGGATCATCGATCAAATTATTTGAAAACCTGAACCTTGATATTCATCCCGGCTGGACGGCCATTATTGGAGAAAACGGATCTGGTAAAAGCACTTTGGTCAAACTAATCTGCCGCCTGCTTACACCGGAAGCAGGAACCATTCAATACAAAGGTAGCAGCTGCTACTGTCCGCAAAACACTGATTCATTTACAGAGGATATCAATTTATTCCGCGACAGCTACGATAACAGCCGCTACCACTATCAGGGATACTTTTGCATTAAAGATGAATGGTTTGATTTATGGGCCAATCTTTCATGGGGAGAACGAAAACGAATCCACCTGGCAGCTGCTTTATGGAAGGAAGCGGATATCCTTGTTCTCGATGAACCCACCAATCACCTGGATCTCCAGAGCAGGAATCAGCTTCTCGAAATCCTTCTACAATTCAAAGGTATTGGTTTATTGATCAGTCATGACAGACATTTTATCGATCAATTATGCGGACACAGCCTGTCGCTTCTTCATGGGGAACTTAAATTGAGAAAAGGAGGTTACAGCCTCTCTATAAATCAAAAACAGCAAGAGGAAGAGAGCATAGGATTCGCGTACAACAAACTCACTAAAGAGAGAAAAAAACTACACAAAGAAATGGTTAACCGCCGGCAGGAAGCCAGCCGCGCGGATTCAAAACGTTCAAAAAAAGGCCTTCACCCAAAAGATCATGACAGCAAGGCCAAAATAAACCTTGCCCGGATTTCAGGAAAAGACGGACATGCTGGCAAATTACTTAATCAGCTTAATGGTAGATTCAATCAGTTGGAATCAAAAATGGAAAATCTATCCTTGAACAAAAAACGAAAAAGCGGCATTTCCATTAATAATGAATCCAGTAAAAAAAACAGACTTTTCTTTTCTGATGAACAAACAATATTTCTTGGAGAATCCGCAACTTTATTTATCCCGGAAATAGCCATTCTTAGAAATGATAAAATAGCAATTTCGGGCCCCAATGGAACAGGGAAAACCAGTTTTTTAAACTTTATGGTTAAAAAGCTGTCATTACCAAAAGAATCTGTTCTGTTTATACCACAGGAAATAACCCAAAAGCTCACCAATGAAATAAAGGCCCGATTTGAAAATTTATCCAATTCAAACAAAGGCCGTATTTTATCCGAAATATCACGATTGGGTTCTTCACCAGATTCTTTTATGGACAGTTTGAATCTGAGCCCTGGGGAATGCAAAAAGCTGCTATTTGCTTTTGGAATTATCAACAAAGCACAATTGATTATTATGGATGAACCCACCAATCACCTTGATATCAATTCTATTGCGTGTCTGGAAGAAGCCCTTAAAAATGTAGAATGCGCGGTTCTGATTGTGACCCATGATCAGTTATTCATGGAAAACATATGTAAATACAATTGGGAAATCCAAATAAAAAATGATGGATACCATTTGATTACATAAATCGTATATGTTTAGTTAACTTTCAATTCGCGATAAAGGCGTTAGGGATAGGAGCCATGGCTTGACATTTTTTCAAAAATGGCAAGCCAAAGCGTTTTTTACCGGATTATTTCCCGATAGGCTGCATGTATATAGTGAATGCCAATGAGTATTCACGGTGTATAGTGAATGCCAATGAGCATTCACGTATATAGTGAATGCCAATGAGCATTCACGTTAGCGAGCAATAAATACGAAGTATTTATGACCAGCACAAAAAACCT
>JAFGWI010000074.1 GCA_016937215.1 Spirochaetales bacterium
CGGACAAATCCTTCGGTTTTAATGACTTGATGAACCCCGCTCCAGAGAGTTGCCTGCACGCGGGAGCCGCTTCTCAAGGCTGAAAGCGCCACAATGGCCCCTGCCAAGGTTAAATAGGATATATTTACCATTGGATTGGGCATGGAACCCGATGAATCGATATAAAGATCCAGATCCACCGGCAGAATTTCCGGGTTAGAACCCTGAGTTTCACCATATTCCCGTTCAAACAAGGTATAGCCCGGGATTAAAACCGGCGACCGGCTAATGCTTTCAAACCAGTCTATCTGCGAAAAAGGAGAACCGGCATCCCAGGTATTCAGCCCCTCAGGCAAGGGGTCGCTATGGCTTTGTTGTGTTTCCCGGGGAAAGGGTATCAGATAGGGAAGGGCCCTCTGCTTATAATAGGCCATGGCCATTGTTTCACTGTCAGCTTTGACGCCCATGGCTTCAAGAATCTGGCCGAATTGAAAGGGTTCCCTGTAATTCCCTTTGGAACCTTGCTCTTGATAGGTTTTTTTGTCAAAATTGTCATCAAGTTCATAAGCAGGATGCTTGATTTCGCCTGTTTCATCTTCATCTATTTCCAGAATCCCCTCAGGAAAAACATCACCCGAGCCGGCATCCATGGTATCGAGTAATCCCTTCATAAAAAGCGGCAATGTTTTCTGGCTGTCCCGGGCGAGGTAGGAATAACAAAGCACCGCGAATTGCCCCGCGCCTTTAATCCAGTATTTGCCTGAATTTTTAATGATGCGGTTGGCCAGCTGGGCGTCAGCTTCTGTTTCATCGGAGATTTCGCATTTTGCCAAGGAGGCTTTTGGCAGTGCCCAAAGGATTTCATAAACCCGCATGTAAAAGGCCCATAAGGAATTCTCGGTGGTCTGGCTGATTGTTAGATAGATTTTCTCCATGGGCAGTTTACATTCTGTTTTTAAGTGATGATTGACCAGTAAATCCGTGTAGAGATTTAAAATCATGGGCGCGTTTTTGGCCAAATCCATAAGGCCTTTCTGGACTCTAGCTGTGAGTCTGGCCAAATCGTTGAGATCCGCGGGACAGCAAATATGATGGCCTATTTCATGGGCCAGGATTTCCAGGGGATAATCCTGGAGGCCCATATTAATGATGTTTTTCATGGATATCACCACTCGAAGATCATTCAGGCGAATCATGGCCAGACCCTGGCCAATAGCTTCTTTCTTTTCCTCATCGGGGGTGGTACAGATAACAGGTTTTTGTAGACGGGCGTAGTTTGTCCATATAGCCAGAGCCTGGTCCCAGGTATTTTCCCAGATTAAAATTGCATCTTCCATCTCTGATGTCATATTTCGCCCTCTAAACAATGAGTTTTCGCGATTATAAAGAGATAATGGGATTCAGGAATGGTGAATAAAAAAGCTTCTTTATTGCATATCCAGTTTTCCGGCTCCAGCAAAAACGAATGGCGGCTTTCAAAAAAATTAAGTGACGCGAACATTTCAGGATGATCCTGGGTATTAAAGAGGGGCTGAATTCCTGATTTTGCTTTTTCAGGTTTTTCATCGATGGAAATTAATTGCACCCCAAAGGCATCACAGAAAATGCGGTAAAAATGTTCACTGTCATGGGCAATAAAACCAAGGCTTGAATAGTAAATTGACGGAGGCCTATGGAAAAATCCGCCATCACCTGAAAAACCACCTGTCCGGTAAAACATTACTTTGTGTGTGCCTTTGGTATAAAAGGGTAAAAACCAGGGAGAACGACTGAATTCTTCAATTATTGATGCTTTTCCTTGCTTCCAGAAGCTATGAGATCCGCCAAAAATCAGGCTTAATAATTCCGGTTCAAGGGCTCCCAGATAGGTGAGCGCCGAACTTCTGTATGCTGCCATGCCCAGAGACCAGGCCAAGACAAAACCGAATTTCCGAAGTTCTGCCAGAGACCGTGAATATTGCGCGGCCATGCCCATGGCCTCTGTAAAATGACTGAATTTTCTTGATAGAGCGTTTTTTAAATTATGCATACCATGCAAGAGACAAATCCACAGATCTTTTGGATGAGGAAAAGCCAGGGAAATATGATTTGTAAATAGTTTTAAAAAATTAATTTTGATTTGTCCTAAAGATCCTTCATTCCCTAATAAACTGAAGCCAATGGAATCGATGATCAGTTCGATGATTTCCAGAACCCATTCATTAAGAGAAAAATCGGTGTGGTGATATTTTTCTATATACTCTTTCGCTTTCAGGAATAGAGGTTCCAAAATTGTTAATATCATGTCTCTGACATTTTCCGGATTCACCCGGCTGAAATTTTTTCCCGCCATGTGAACCAGGGTGTTAATTCTATACCGGTTAGCTGCAAGTATAGAGATTAATTCAGGTGATTTTATTTTTTCCATTCCAGCCACGCGAGAAAATTGGTATAACGCTGATGCAAATATTTCAAACTGAGAATATCATCAAAAAGGGGGCCATAGAGTTTACGGCTTTTCGCGATATCCTCAATATGTCGTTCAATAGCAATAAGCCTTTTTTTAACCTCTTCGATTTTCAAGCCTTCGAGGCCCTCTTCGAACTGCTTCAGGAAATCACCCACTTCATCCTTTTTATCTCGGCCCAATTTATTAAATTCAGCCACCGATAAATCAAAAAGTTTCCTGATCCACGAAACCCTATCGACCCTGTAAATAGTGTTTTCCGGCTTTTCAAAAAAAGGCGAATCGCTGTTCTGGATTAATTTGTCATGAAAAACAAAGGGTAAAATGTTCCGAATATCCTCGAAACCAACCTGCGGCTCTCCCCTGAAATAAGCCAGGGCCTTGGAGAATGTAAGCAGAGTCAGAAAGGTCCGTACAGAAATTCCGTTCTTACTTTGTGTTCCCATATCTTTTATCGGGTCCTTACCACTTTCCTGGCTCATGATCAAATTGAAATCCAGACCCGATAATTTAACATTGTCCTTGGTTTTATATTCAATCTGTTCGCCCCCTGGCTCGAAAAACTCAAACTGGCTGGTGAAAAATTCAATACGGCGCATCAGGGCGTCGGGAATTTCAACCTTGAGAATTTCATCATTAATCGAATCGATTTCTTCCTCGGTAAAAATAATTTCGCCGGGCACCATCTGGTCGGGTCTCACATTATTTTCTATTCGGGACAACAATTCCTTTAAAAAACGTGTGTTAAAATGAAGAGCCTTAACCACAATATCAATGCGGTCGCGCAAGGCTTCTATGACCTGGTAAGTCCCTCCCCCTTCGTCATCATTGGCTGTTAAATACCAGGCAGCCTCGGGGCATTCATAAATCTGGTCCATGATTTCGGCATAATTATCGCCCATCACTGTTAATAATGCAGATTGGGTCCGCGTCGGGATGCGGTTGTATTCATCAATAATCTTGATTTTCATGCCCAGCCATTTTCGCCAGGCAATTTGAATTTCATCCATGTTCCGGGCCTTCATCATGTCTGAAGGCAGGGGGTTTCCCAGTAAATCGGAAATCGTCATTTGCGGTTGACCGTGCTGAATCGCCCGCTTCACCTCTTTCAACTTATAGCCCGCGATTAAACCCATGAGCACAGCGCTGGCGGTTTTCCCTCGTCCTGGTCCGCCTACCAGCAAGCAACGCTTCCGCGCCACCAAATTCAACAAAGGCATTAAAATAAAACTGGAATAACTTTGACCCGTAGGCAATGTCAAAATACTTTTTTGATCACCCAGCTGAAAGGTCCTGGGCGGCGCCTCGTTGTATTCAATATCATAGAATGGCGTAATAATCGCGTGGTTCACGATCCAGTAATAAACCTTGCGCATTTTTTCATCGAGGCGCGTTTCAGAACTTTCCCGCGCGTCCAAAGAACCAATAGGACCAGCATAAAGATCAGCTATATCAAAGTCCTTGTTTTCCTTTTTGTTGACCGGCCGTGTGGGCGATGCCGACACATGTGAAATCTTCTTGTGATATTCCATAAAACTTCCTTACTAAAAATTATAGGGATTGAAAATGATTTCACAAGGAGAATTTTGACTTGCTTTAAGCTAAAATCGCGGCAAATTTACGAGGTTTTTTGGGTGTTACCTCCCCCCTAAGCAGGGCTTTGAGGGGCCGGGCCTTGCGTTTTCTGCTCATAAATGCTCCGCATTTATTGCTCGGTAACGTGAATGATCATTGGGATTCACTATTTGACGTGAATCCTCATTGGCATTCACTTTATCCATGCGTCCGGGCCTGGTCACAACGCTCCGCGTTGCTGCTCGGCCATGCGTCCAGAAAGAATCTCGCCTGGTTTGGGGCTTTTGTTTGTGAATACAATTGGTCTATGCCAAATGAGATTCTTCGCTTTGCTCAGAATGACAGGGGGTGGCAGCTCAGA
>JAFGWI010000075.1 GCA_016937215.1 Spirochaetales bacterium
GCAAGTCATTTTTGAAAAAATAACTTGCTATTATTACAATCCTTAACGCTAAAAATAGTGATTCCTGTTTAAGCTAAACAAATACTAAATTTCTTATGCTATACAAAAGCGGAATCTCACTTATCCACAAGCCTCAACTCCTAATAATTCAGGAAATAACTTAGATTCACTGCGGGATGAGGGACAAAGGTTTCAAAGCCATAGGAAATCCAAAAGGCAGCTTGCCAATTTGTTACTGTTTCACATAATCCCTATATGAAAAGCAAAAAGAATATTCCAGGCTCAGATTCAAGGAGGAGATTGTTCGGCCATCATAGCCCTTTTACGCTTTTTTTTCTCTTTATAAAGATTTTGATCGGCCATTGCCAGTAATTCATCAAAGGACATGGCCTCTTGAAAATTATAATGAATAACACCGATACTTATGGATAATTCATAAGCCTTACCCGATTTTTTATTGAATTGCTTTAGATTATATGTCAGGTTTTTTAACAAAAGCTTTATGTCTTTTTGACCCGCATCAATGGCAATAATAGTATATTCGTCTCCTCCAAATCTTGCAACAATATCAGCCTTCCGAAAACTATCCACCAGAATTTGTCCTGCCTCCTGAATCGCGAAATCACCCTCAGAATGCCCATAATTATCATTTATAACCTTCAAATTATCAAGATCAGCGAAAAATAGCAGGAAATCCCTTTTACTCCTTTGCGATAATTTTAGATGCTGCTCACCAAGAGTCAAAAAGGCCCTGCGATTATAAAGCCCGGTTAATTCATCTCTGAGTGACAGGGTTTTTAATTCCTTGTTAGTATGCTCCAGTTCAATCAAGGCCCGAACCAAATCCTCTTCAGCGCGTTTATGATTTTCAAACAAGTGGGCCCCTTTAATCGCCGAGGAAATCTGAAACCGCAGGGTTTCATATATAATTTCTTCCGAAGGTCCAATTTCCACAAAAATAAAACCGAATTGTTCTTCACGAAGATAAAGAGGCATGCATATCAAGTAATGCAGCTTTGATTTATCGCTAAAAGGAATGAGTGAGGTATCTTTCAGACTGACATATTGGTCCTCTCGATAGAGTATTTTTTTATTATCAATATTCTCACAGGAAACTACTAATTTGATTTTCTCCGGAACCTTATCACCTGCCTCGGGGTAGCGTTTTATCGGCTCATCAAAAAGGTAAATAAAAAAACGGTCGATTCCGATTGAGGGAAACTCCTTGGCAATTTCATACAATAAAAATTCCAGATCAAATGCCGTTAAAAAGCGCTGACTTATCTCGTTCAGCTCATCGAGAATCTTCTCAATTTTTGTCCGCCTGTAGTATTGGGCACGCATCATGATTTCCCTTAACCGGACTTCAGCCTTTTGAAACAAATAACGAACAAATAAAATATCTCGATCATCGGAAAAAAGTTTTAGCACACTTATTTTCAAGTTTTGAAGCAATTCCAGCCAGTAGGAGTAGTATTCCCTATTCATCTGCATATGAACCAGAATGCCATTAAGAATAAAAGCAAAATTATTTTTCGACTTTTTTTCTGCCAATTCCTTGATAAAGGCCTCCAGCAACTGATTCAGCCAATTCTTGACATTGGCAGGTTGAAACCAGAAGGGGTTCAGGTTCATCATCACTAAATTGATAATTTCTTCCTTGCTGTTCTGGATAATCGTCAATACATCGCTATGTTTTTTTTCAGATGAGGAATTAAAAGAAGAGATTGCACTATCAGAATCATGAAGAAAACAACCGCAAGACTCTCTTACAATCAGTCGAGTGGGCATTATCACCTCATGGCTCACAGATTTTTTTTCGATTATTTTTATCAGCATTTCCACGGATTTTTGTGCCTGAATGTGTAAAGGCTGCTGTATTGTGGTAATCGGCGGCGTCGTAAAGCTCGACTCATCAATATCATCAAAACCTACGACAGCTATGTCCAAAGGACAGTTAATGTTGTTTTCCTGCAAAAATCTTAAGGCACCCAAAGCCATTACGTCGTTAGCTGACACAACAGCCTGAGGCTTTTTTTTAAGCTGCCAGATAGATTTCATGGCCTGATAGCCAGAATCTGACTGCAAATCACCGCGGTAAACTAATTGCTCATTAAAAGGCAAGTGATAATCATTAAGACATTTCAAATAGGTTTCATAACGCTCTTCAGCTTCCTGATGTTTTTCAGGCCCCCGGATAAAAGCAATATCCCGGTATCCATGAAATCCAAGCAAATGGCCAAGCATTTCCTCCATACCCGATTTATTATCAACTAAAACGCTTGGAATCCCTGGTAAGGACAAGGCAAGGCTCACCATCGGAATATTTTTAAAAGGAGATAGAAAACTCAAGAAATCCTCAGACGTCACAAAAGCGCCTAAAGCACCTGAGTAGACAATCAAACCATCAAGTTCCTTTTTATTTATGACCTCATAAACAAGATTATCTTGATAATCATAATCCCATGGAGACTTTAGTGATTTACCCACAAAAAGTATGGCCTCGGCATTAACTACTTTCAAGGCTTCGATCATGGTTGGCCATATTCTGGCTTGATAACTATCTTCGAGTTTCCCGATCAATATGCCAATGCGATAATTTGCTGCTTTATTTCTCTTCATACCCTTTTCAGCCATGATAATTTTTATCCGCTAGAAAAAAAATCTCCTTGAAAATGGACAATATACTTTACGCAACAATATATAATTTCTTATATTATAGAAAAATAAAAAATAGACCGCGCAAATCACAAACACTTTACAATATAAGAAAATTGTCCAATTCACTTCGGAACGCGGGAGGTATATTTAAATTTACCGGAATTTCCTTATTAAATTTTCGGTCATTCCAAGATGATTGATAATAGAAATTACGGTTTATTTTTTTCCCGATCATTCACTCCTTTGTGTTTCATTCAAAATCAGCCTGTATCTTTGGCAGGTTTTAAAACAAGCTCATCATAGGGATTGATGAAATCAAAAAAACCGTATTTTTGAATCTTTCCCTCTGAAAGTGTTTCATCAACCCTCTGAATAAGAAGTTCACCTACCACTGTGTCCGGCGCATAATCAAAACCAAGTTCACTTTTATTGGGCATTAATTTATTTTTTTTGATAATCAGAAACACATCGTTTTCCCTAACATTATCACGAAGGCCCAAATTAGCTAAAGCCCTATTAAAAGAACGGGCGAGCAACATTCCCTTTAGCGGAAAAGTTTTTATTATTTTATTCACCAGGGTGTCTGTACCATTTCGGATACGCCAATTACCGGTCCTAAAACTATCAAAACTCTGGATCAATCGCCCGGTCGCAGATAAATAAAGATCGGCGATTAACGAAAAACTTCGTTCCTCTTCATTTATCCTAAATACCAAAAAATAATCACTCTTGTTTTTTCTGGATTCACTAAACACATCTTCCTGATTATCAACCACAGCGCTTTTTCGAATATCAAATTGATCATGACGAGAAAAAATATCCTGAATGTATTTTAAAAGAACCTCCTCTGCCCCATAATGAAACAAGGTGTTCTGATCGCGCGCCGTAAAAAGCTGAAGGGAGAACTGCGATCGCAAAACCGAGTAAGGATCAAAAAAGGATTCATCATTCACTTTGATCAAAGGGGTTGATGGCTGAAGTTGCTTAAGAGAATCCCGCCATTTATAACTCAGGCTTGATAAAACATCCTTTGTATTGAGCGCCAGATTATCAGTAACCTCAGCCGGTGTTTCAGAATAGTTTTGTTTCAACACAGCCAGCATAAAAAAATACTTGAATTTGTAGCCTAAAATACGAAAAATCTCAGCATGGGCTATTCTGGCATCGAGTAGACCGGGATTCAACATCAAGGCTCTCCGGTTTTCCAAAAGGGCCAGTGATAAATAATCCTTGTCCATTAAAAGCCTGGCTTCGTCCTTATGAAAATTGGCCAGATTTTTTCGAAGATCATCATCTGGCTGTAACTGCGCGATGGCAATGGTTTCAGTAAATATCCGGGATACCTCATCATCATATTTCACGCGTAAGGCGCGGGCAAAATCATCGAGTGCTCCTGAAAAGTCATCAAGGGCCTTTTTGAACATACCAGACAGATAATAGGCCGAATACAAATCATCGGTTTTCTGGGAAAGGAAATTCTTTTCAACGGTCTGAATCGCAAGCTTTCCTTCACCCTTTTCAAAATACAATTTTGCCAGTAATTCGCGGGCTTTATAATAATTTTCGTTAATGGAAAGTGCGACTTGAAGAAAATGAATGGCCCGATCCGGACGTTTTTCATCTATATAATACAAGGCTTGAACATAATGCACTTCAGGATCATCAAAATGATATTTTAATGCCAGTTCAATAAACTGTAAGGCTTGTTTGTGATTGCCAGTCTGAAGATTAATTTCTGCCAGTTTTAACAAAGCCTTTTTGCTTTGAGGAGCAATTTTCAAAGCCTCTTTTAACTGCGCCTGTGCCTTATATTTCTGACTCTCGGTTATTTCCAGCTCAGCCAAACCAAAGCGTGATTCAATATTATTTGGCTCATTTTTAAGCACAATCTCAAAAATTTCACGGGCTTTTTGCAAATCCCCTAAACAGATCAGAATATTTCCTTCAAGGTTTTTTAAGTCAAATCGGTTTTTATCTAGTTTTTGTGCTGATTGAATATGAGCCAGGGCTTCCTCGCACTCTCCAATTTGGTAATAACACCATGATAGTAAAAATTCAGCATCAATAAAATCAGGATTTATTTTCAGAGATTTTTTAAGGATTTCAATAGCCTGATAATATTCACCCCTGTCAAAGCTTTTCTGCCCCTGATCCAAATACTCTCTGGCAGTTTCAGCCCCCAGCCCGAAAGGTAAATGAACAATTATGAAAAGGCTAACAACAAGGACCAGGATTCTCTTAGCGAGATTCCCCCTGATTTTCATCATCACTCCTTTTTTGATTAATAATCAGTTTGATCGATTCGATTTTGTGCCCCTCCATATCCTGAACCACAAAATCTATATTTTCATAACTGACTTTTTCAAATTTCACAGGGATTTTGCCAAAAAGGCCAAATACAAAGCCGCCAAGGGTATCGGATTCTTCATCATTCAAGGAGAGATTCAGCATCTCGTTCAAATCTTCCAGATTCATGCGAGTATCACAGAGGTAAACCCCCTCGCCAATTTTGATGATTTCTTCGGTTTCATTATCAAATTCATCCTGGATATCTCCAACAATTTCTTCGATTATGTCCTCAAGACACACAATGCCGCTGGTTCCCCCATATTCATCCACAACAATAGCAATATGCACCCGTCGGCGCTTTAATTCCCTTAATAATTTATTGAGCTTCATGCTTTCAGGCACAAAATAGGGTTTTCTAATGATTTTAGAAATATCCCTGTCTTCCTTGCCTTCAACCAAAAATCTGAGAATATCCTTGGCATAAAGAAAACCAACAACATTGTCGATGGTATTTTCATAAATCGGCAGCCGGGAGTGGCCTGAATCACATAGTGTTTCAAGAAGTTGCTCCCAGGGTGTGTTAATAGATAAAAACACAACATCAATACGCGGCACCATGATTTCCTTAACCGTTGTATCGGAAAGTTCTACCACACCCCTCATCATATCCTTTTTTTCGCGGTCCAGTTCATGAAATTCTTCGTTACTTTTGTTTGTTTTCCGCTGAAACAGCTTTTTAATAAAGCTCAATTTGGTCTCCTTTTGTAAGATCAGTATAGATTTGTTTTTGCAGATCCAGCATTTGGGTATCATCTTCAGTATGATCCATTCCAAGAAGATGCAGGACCCCATGAATAAGCAGGGTTTTCAACTCCGCTTCTTCAGAAACATTATTTTCCATTGCGTTTTTTTCCATGTAAGGAATGGAAATAACAATATCACCAGCATACAGAAGTTCTAAAGGCGAAAAAGGAACAGCCGAACCTTCTATTTGTGAAAAAGAAAGAATATCGGTTGGTCGATTTTTAGAGCGGTACTGGCTATTAAGCTTCTCGATAGTATCATTAGGGCATAAAAGAAGGGAAAGTTCCCAGGAGGTGATACCCTGGTGTTTTAATATTTGATGAAGAAAATTTTCTATCCAGGGATATTTTACTAAATATTCCGGGTCTTCACTCGTTAATTCAATATGATTATTACCCGATCCAGGGTCCTTGTCTTCAACCATTGTCCTTTACCTTGGGATATTCTATCCTTGAGTGGAAGTGTCCTGCAAGTAATTTTACAAAATTTTGTTTGATTAGCTCAAGATCATTGAGGGTTAAATTACACTCACTAAGTTCTCCGGAATCAAATTTATCAATGATGATCTTCCACACCAGTTTTTCAAGCTTGCTGACAGTTGGGCGTTTCATCGAACGCGATGCTGCCTCAGAAACATCAGCCAACATGACCACAGCCGCTTCCTTTGTTTTCGGCCTCTCTCCCGAGTATCTGAAATCCTCAGAAGATATTTTATCTTTTTTTTCATTTAATAAGGCTCTGTGATAGAAATAGGTTATAATCCCTTTTCCATGATGTTGGGCAATAATATCAATTACCTCATTAGGCAAGCCCAATTCCTTGGCTTTTTCAATGCCCATTTTAACATGGGATTTGATTACAGCCACTGAAAGTGATGGCTTTAATTCATCATGTTTATTTTCTTTTTTTTGGTTTTCTATAAAATAATCAGGCTGATCTATCTTACCAATATCATGATAATAGGCCCCTACCCTGGCCAGCAAGGCATTGGCACCCAGCTCAAGACAGGTCGATTCAGCCAGATTAGCCATGATCAGTGAATGATTATAGGTTCCAGGGGCCACCGTGAGCATCTTCTTGAACACAGGCGAATTCAAATCAGAGAGCTCAAGAAGCCGGAATCGTGTAGGCGCGTTCAGAATGTGCTCGAGTAAAGGCAAAAGCCATATACTAAAAGCCCCGCAAATAAAACCATTGGCTGAACCGAAGATAAAGGCAAAATACCAATGGTTCATGGGCCAGTTTTGTTGAAAACCTAATAACAAGATAACGATGGAACCAATAATGCTTAAAAGTAAACCGGAAATTACAAGATCGATCCGTTTTTTGGCCCTGTTGGCAATGGCACTTGCTGAAATACCGGTAAATAAAGCAAAAATGAAGGCAACCGCGTCGAAGCGTGTAACCAGAAGCAGCATCAGTGATAGTAAAAAGGAATAAATAATCCCTGTTGTTTGTGAGATTAAAAGGGTAACAAGTATGGACATCAGAGCTGTTGGAAGAAAAATAGCGATATTCAGCCATTCCTGTTTAAAATCAATATTATGCAAAATGGCAATCAGAAGAAGATAAAGCAGCCCGATAGCGATCAACATAATACTCTGGTTCTTCTTAATCCGCGTATTGGTGACCTGATAACTGAGAAGCAGCAAAGACATGGAAAAAATAAAAATCACGATAAGAAGACTGCTGAAAATATTATTCAAATTCAAAGCCACATCACTAAACCCATGGGCCCGGATCTTGTCCAGATCATCCTGAGTAACAATATCGCCTTTTTTTACAATCACAGTTCCACTGTACAAACGTTCGGTAACAAGCTGCACCGAATCCATGGCTTTTTGCACCTTATCCTGGGTCCGGCGTTCATCAAAAAAACAATTTTCCCTGGCAAAGGCCTGAACCATAAAAATAATCAGACTCTTTCCTACTTCCACTAAAGCAGTTGCCTTGATGCTATTTGAAGTCCAATCGGCAATCCTGGCAAGGGACAAGGCTTTATCGAGGATAATTGTTTCACTATTATTCCCCGCGATCAGTTCCAGCTTCCCTTCAGAAGATAGATCAGGATTATTCTGGATAAAACCTTCCAGATTTTGGATAATCCCACTGGCCATTGCCAAATTCAGTAATTCCTCAATTCTGCTAAGGGTAAACTGCCTGCTGTCTTCGGAAAAATCACGAAAAACAGTAATTTCATTTTTGGTGATAATATTGGTCAATTCAGGCAATACCACATGAATCTCGTTCAATATGCTGTTGATGGTAATCTTGTTTCTGACTGCTGATTGCAGGGTTTCTTTAAATATCGTGAAGCGATTTAAAACCTGGCCCCTGATATCATTGTTCAGAACAAAAACCGGTAGAACCTGGGCTGCTTTGGCAGCTTTACGGTTTTCAGTAGCCGCGAGATTGGGATAATGAATATCCCTCTGCACAATAAAATCAGCTGGTGCCGGTTCATCGATAACATAGTCACTGGCAGCCGTGCCAAAAACCGGCACTGAAAGCTGAGAAGATATAAGCACGATGATATAAGCCACAATAAAGACAATAATGAATAGAATGAAACTCCACTTCTGAAACCCCTTGGACGTAAACAGAAATGCCAGGTAGCGGGAAACAGGCAATTTAGCGCTCATCTTCTTTAATCCTGTAGGCTTTTACAATCTTTTTGACCAATGG
The DNA here is from genome assembly GCA_016937215.1 of Spirochaetales bacterium. Lineage (GTDB taxonomy): Bacteria > Spirochaetota > Spirochaetia > SZUA-6 > JAFGRV01 > JAFGWI01. The sequence continues at coordinate 8,440 of JAFGWI010000075.1, forward strand.
GCTGCGAATCACATCCTCTTCATTGAAATACACAAAGGAAATTTCTTCTATGTCCGGAAGAAGTTCCATGGCTTCAAGCAAACCAGAATCGCGGCGCTTGGGCAAATCAATCTGGGTAATATCACCGGTAATAACAGCCCTTGTCCCCTTCTCGATGCGCGTCAAAAACATCATCATCTGCTTTCGAGTGGTATTTTGAGCTTCATCGAGAATAACAAAACAGTCAGAGAGGGTTCGTCCCCGCATATAGGCAAGTGGCGCGATTTCCAGCATACCCGATTCTTCCAGCTTGCTGATCATGTCGAGACTCAGGATTTTCTCGAGGGCATCATAAATGGGCCGAAGATAAGGCTGGATCTTTTGTTCAAGGTCACCGGGTAAAAACCCTAGGCTTTCATCAGCTTCAACAACTGGCCGGGTGAGAATGATCTTTTTTTTCTGATGACTAAGAACTTCCCTGAGGGCTGTTGCCACAGCTAAAAAAGTTTTTCCTGTTCCAGCCGGGCCTATTCCGAATATCATTTCCTTGTCCTGAATCGCTTCAAGATAAAGGGCCTGATTATAGCTTCGAGCCTGTATTTTCCTGAAAGAACGAGGAACATTGACTTCGTTTTTTTGAATTAAATCAGCCTTGTAGCTTTCGCCCTGGTGAATGGAAAGATATAAAGCTCTTAATAAATCCTGATTGATGATCCGGCCGTTTTTAACCTCATCATGCAAGCGAGAAATCATTTCCTGAAAATCCTTTTGCAGCTTTGCATCATCAGAATCCAGAAAAAGCTCGTTTCCCCTGGAAAAAATAGGAATGCCTATAATTTTTTCAAGATGCTTCAAATTCTTGTCATTGGCACCCAGTAATTCCGAAAGAAAATCATGATCATCAAGAACTATTGAAAGATTTTTACTCAATAATTCTCCTTTTTAAAAAAGAATATAATGATTGAATAAAAGAGTCAAGGATTATAAGTCCCCAACCCAGGGCAATCGCATTAAAAGAATAATGTTTCAACCACTTGTCATTCTGAGATGAAACGACGGGCCTGGTCGTAAACGCTCCGCGTTTACTGCTCGGCCATGCGTCCTGGGCCTGGTCGTAAACGCTCCGCGTTGCTGCTCGGTGGCGTGAATCCTCATTGGGATTCACTATTTGGCGTGAATGCTCATTGGGATTCACTATTTGGCGTGAATGCTCATTGGCATTCACTATATTCATGCAGCCTGGGCCTGTTTTGGGGCTTTTGTTTGTGAATACAATTGGTCTATGCCAAATGAGATTCTTCGCTTTGCTCAGAATGACAGGGGGTGGCAGCTCAGA
>JAFGWI010000076.1 GCA_016937215.1 Spirochaetales bacterium
CTTTGGCATGCGATTTTTGAAAAAATCGTATGCCATGCCTTCTATCCCTAACGCGTTAATAGACGAATTGCGATTTAGCTAAACAAGTACCTATTTTTTTATCTCAAAAATCGGAAGGCCCCATCCTGATTAGCCATCAGGTGCTAAAGTTATTCCTTGTATTGTTGATATCCCGCAATAATTGGGCCTTGCTGATGCCATAGGATTCTGCTAATTCCAGGGCGTAGCTCTGCCCCAAAGGCGGTCCAGGTTTGATGGTGAAGGTTCGTTTGATGACCAACTTGTCCTTATCGCGGATCTCTTCGATGGCAGAAACCAGGCTAAGGATTTTAGAATCACCCGGGCATGAAGCATTGACATTATCGGCAGACAAGGCCAGGTCGTGAAGATGGGTGGCAAACATGGCACGCAGGCCAATTTGACGCAGAACGCACAGCAGGTCCTTGGCCAGAAACAGGGCTTCGCCCATGCTGGTGGAGCTTAGGCTTTCGTTTAGCAGAACCAGTGAATGGCGGCTCGCTGCCTGAAAGAGGAGTTTCAAACGGCCTGCTTCTTCTCCGAAACGCCCTGTTCCCAGCTCCAGCTTTTCCAGGGCCGGATAGTGGGTGAGAATACGGTCGACCAGAGAGATGGAGGCACATTCGCCGGGCACAAACAAGCCCTGTTGTGCCATGATTTGCGCCAGTCCCGCGGCTTGCATAAAGGTGGTTTTACCACCGCGGTTAGGGCCGGTTAAAATAAGGATACGGCCATGGTCGTTCATGTTCAAGTCGTTTCCCACAATGCGCTGGTTCAGAGGCAAAAGGGCTGGGTCCATTTTTTCCGCTTCCAGAATAGCCAGATTGATGTTGTAAAGCCCCTTTATTTCGGTAAGGCGAATATCAGCCTCTTGTATATCGGGACGGCAAAAGGCCATACCCTGTTTTCGCAATCCTGAAATCAAATCAAAAGCGCCTATATAGAAAAGGAATTCCTCGTGAAATTTGATCAGGAGCTTTGAATTGATATGAATAAATTCCTCAAGGGCCGCGCTTAAGGGTTTGGCGGTTTTTTCCATGATTTTGTAGATATCAGCAAGAAGGGGTGTCATTAGGGGTTCGCTTGAGTATTCATCTCCTGGCGCGCGGTGAAGCGGGGCGAGACCCGTCCATTCATCCTTTTTAATAATGCTGTTAAAAAGGCTTTTGTCCACAAAGCTTTCATCATTCAGGGAGATCAAGGCGGCTTCCACAGGCAGAAGCCCATTGTTCAGGTTGACCCCAATGGTAATGCTCTTTAAATGGCTGATTTTTTCAAGCATGGAAGGCAATTTTTCCTTGAGTTTGCCAAAGCTTTCGTCATTGACTGCTTGATTCACCATGGCTTTCAGTTGGAGCAGTCCCTTTGAGCGGGGCTGGCTTATCTGCCTTGAAAAGGCTTCATTGAGACGGTTTATGCATTCCAGATAATGTTCCAGCTCCCGGAGGCGCCATAGCACCTCCTGAAAGATCTTTTTTTCATCTTCCAGTTGTCTCATATTATAATAGCGCAGCTGAATGATTACAGGCAAAATGCTTTTAATAGCCTCGGCCAGGGTAGGGGAAGCCAGTAGGTCCTCCAGAATATCCAGGCGGTAATTAATGGTATCGCTGTCAAGAATAAGGCGGTCGAAAAGCTGGCTCAAACTGGTGGCATGGCGGGTGTCGCAAGCCAGGGTGCTGATCAGCCGGTCCATATCCAGATCCTTTTGAGCCGTGCGGTCAACAGGGCTGTACTTTATTTTCCGACCCTTTGGCCACAGCAGGCTGAAGGATAAATCGTTGATAGCTGTGTTTGAATCCTGGTTCATTTTTGATCCTCGCTTCTTAAGTAAGTCTATTAAAAGTGGCGGAAAAAGGAAAGGTTTTTTTATTTTTGTTGGCCAGTGTGCTTTTTGGGCGTTGTCTGGGTGTCCAGGGTAACCATATTTCCCAACCGGGGTAATCAGAAATCCCACCCCCTTCGGAATGCTTAAATCCTGTGTTATGAAGCGATATTAATTAAGAGCTTTTTAAGCTGGCGCTATTCTATCATATGATTAAGCTGCGAGCCATGGCTTATAAATCTGACAATTGAAAATAAAACCAGCTTTCAGCGCTTTCATCTGTCTTAAGTCTTCTTGAACTAATTGCTGGCCCTCTGATTTTATACATCTTCATGAATCACCTTAGTTCCATAAATTCTGTTTAATTTTAGCATAACTCTAGATCGGGTTATACTTCTGTTTAATTTAAAAGTTGTTTTCATTAATATTTTTTCTCTCTTTAAAATTGTAGGTATATTTTCGGTAAATATATAAGTGGACCCTGATGTCATAAAATATTCATCTACCTTTAATAAACGTATAAATATCAAGTATCCTTCAAGATTGCTATTTGACAAATTTATATCATGTAAATGATATAAATCACCGCTGTGAATATTGGTAATGGATATTTCGTTACCATTTTTTGGACCTGCAATATATAATGCTGTTTCATATACTTTGATTTTATCAAGAAATATATTTGCTTCCTGGGATAATGTTTTATTATTTTTCGCGTTATTGAATAATGAATTTCTTGGATCAAAGGCTTCATAGGTCAAAAAATCCCAAAATGCTTCTTGTTCACTCTTGCTTTCAAAAATAATTGTATTACCTTTGGTTTTTAATCCTAATGCCTTAACTCCATTTTTCACATAAATAAAATCATTCATCTTTTGCTTGAATATTTCCGAATGAACATCTTTTAGTTTTCTTCTAATTTCTACATACTCCATCTATTTATCCTTATTTATTAATTTTTATAGGCGAAACGTGTTTTTGACTACCACTTGCGGGGCGAGCCGTTAAGTTGGCGTGGAGTTTGCCCGCAGCAAGGCGGATCAGCAAAATCCATGACAATAGGCAAGTCCGTCTCGAACTCCTAGTTAGACAGTTGGGTTGTTCTGAACGATAGCTATCCAATGGTGAAATTTTCAACAATATTTGTCCACTTATATTTATTTTACTTGTCCTTTTAAGTGATTATATTGTTAAGAAGGACGAAGTCGCTGTTAAGTTTATTCTTGACAATACAATCACTTAACAAATAATTGGATATAAGGTTGCTATGCAACCGCTTGGTTATTTATTTTTATAAAGCGGTCAATTTTTATTAAGTTTTCCATCACATATTATAAAATCAAGATTCTTAATATGTTTATTGTATTTACTAATATTATAACTTGTTTTCATTTTTTTTAACATAATATCTATTTAAAAACCACTCATTTTTTTCCAGATTATTCAGGCTGACAAGCTGGTAAAAGAATTGATTGATTTTCTTGAAGAATCATAAAAATTCTACTACAAATATTTTCTATTTTCTGATACAAACTACCTATGGGAAGAATATCAGCTAAATTATATAAACGCTTCAATGACATCAAAAACCGGAAGATAATCGACATCAAGGATCTTCATCAAGCAAAAAAAAAGAGTGAAGAAGATATAGAATCAATAATTAAACCGGAAGAATTGGGTCAGGATTATCACCCCTTTCACGCGGTTTATATTTCCACACAAAACCTTGTATCAGTGCTTGCTGAAAACCTTACAGCCTTCGATGAATTGGATGAATATTCCAAAAAAGTAGAAAAAGCAGAGGACATTTATTATCCTGGTTATCCTCCTATGAGTCCTGTAACTCAATCTCTTTTCACATTTTGGGCTTTTTTTGATTTAAGAGTTGGAATAGACGAGGAAACCATTGGAACAATCATCCAGGATTTGAATGATATTCTGAAAATTGATGCAGGTACTATAGAGCTAATCAAAAATCTGCAAGAATCAAGACTGGGAATATATTTTCATAATGGTTGTAATGATGATGGCAGTATTAATCTCTATGAAATCTTTACCCGCAAAGAATATAGATGTTATTCAGCCAATAAATATCAGGGAAATAAAGGAGAAATTTGGCTTGTTCGACTTGCTCCGCCTCCCTTTGATATGGGTGATTTACATATCACAATAACGACTCCTTACATCATCATCAACAGCACGCGGAAAGACTGGGAAGAATATTTTGAAAGGGTGCTGCCAAAATTAGGAAAAAATCCTCCCATTCTTGCCTATCACGAACTGATGAAATACGGGCTTATTCCAGACTATTGGAATGAATATGTTTTTCAGGCATATTCCAACCATACAGGCATTGTTATCTTTCTTCATGGTATTCCCGATAAATCGGAAGATCTGCCGCACTTTGACCGTGACACTTGTATTGATTTATCAAACATACTGACCAAGGAAGAAAAAAAGAAAGCCTTGAAAAAGTTTATGAAAAAGCAGAAAAAAAAGAAGAAAAAAAAGAAGTAAATAAGGGTACACTCTGTTTCTCCATGATTATGTAAACCCAAAAGGTTTTATTATGAGATACCTTGTCATTTTAAATCATTTTTCCTGAATGAAAGAGCTATTATAGATGCTTGTACGATTAGCTGTCACAGAATACTTTTCTCGTTACAAAAAGGATGAGAGCCTCATCTCTTAATGTGAGTTATGAGTTAATCGTAGATCTTCTTCTAAAATCGTATTTTCTGAAATATGGCTGGGACATTTTGTAAAAGGCAGGAGAAATCCGATAGCTATGTTTGATGAGACTATCGGGAGCAAATTGAAAGGAATACTAAAAGTGGATATAATCAATCACTGACGGAGAAAATCTCGGAGAAGCCTTGTTTGGCTGAACAAAGCTTCTTTTTTTGTATTTGTTTAGCTTACATGCTTTCTGGACGTTACCCGCCTCCGGCAGGTCGGGCTATCCGGCACTTCGCTGTCGCTCCGAA
>JAFGWI010000077.1 GCA_016937215.1 Spirochaetales bacterium
TATTGCAAATACCGTGCCAAGAACAGGGCTTTATTAAAATTTTTAATTTACTATATTATAACAAAATAGAATATGGATACCCAGGAAATATTTTCTAAAATAATTTGCAATGTAGGATTATGACCCAAATCAACTCTCGACATGAAATAATGTGTCAAAAAGACCCATTTCGTATATTTACGATATAAATTGGGTCTAAAAGAAACAAGTTCTATATGATAATTTCTGTGTTTTATTTTTATTTCTTATAAATCTTGTAATATTTATATTTTCGAATGAATTTGAAACTTTAGAAAGGGTGTTAATATACTGAAAAATGAAAAAATCCAATATTCTTGTCCCTATACCCCCTACACCCTCAATAGGAGCTAGTAAAGTAAATCGACTGCCTCCTGCAGCTTTATTCAGGCCAATATCTTCTATAATTTATAATCAATAAAATTGAATGTTCTTTTCATTTATTAATCAAAATTATCCAATCTTAACTGAAAAACACAAGCTCAAAGGTTCAGTGAAAATGGCCCTGTTCCGGACTTATGAAAAGATTGCTGTTTATGGCCATTATTCCAAAAACAGGCTGACCAAAAAAAACAACGACAATGGCTTATACAATAAAGTTGTGAATTAAAGCTTTACATGCCTAAAACACCCATTTGAACCCTGCAATTATTAACCAATCCCAATGAGAATTCTCAAGCAAATCATTGATCACAAAACAAAAAATATCTATACTCATCATGATTTTTATAATTTACGCTGAAAAACCTTTTCAACCCAGGATGAATAATGAAAAAACCAGAAAACCTTCGGCCTTTCATGAAGCTTGCAACATTAACGGCCAGGCATTCCACAAAAAACAATTCAATTACTATGTGTAAGCCATCATCCTCATCGATTTCACCAGACCAATGGATAAGAAAAACAAAAGTATTGAAACAACCACACCCAATGTTTTCAAGGGTATTCTATTTTTCTGATGTTGACCACAAAGGTATTACAAAAATTCTGGTTGGCCTTGGCCAGGGAGAAAAAAATAATGAAAGCAAATGAGAGACTATCCCCCAAGGTTATCAAAGGTATTCGTGAAGCTATTGCAGATGCCCAGGGGAATGAAGTATTCGTAATCGGCACGATTGATACAAACACCATGCTTACCAGCCAGATAAAAATAACCGCCAGGGGCACAGCGACTCAAGTACCTGCTATTGGCGCATACATAGAAAAAGGCGACATTGTCCTGCATAACCATCCGTCGGGAAATCTCACACCCAGCAACGCTGATCTGACTATCGCTTCGAAGTGCGGGAGCAATGGCATAGGTTTTTACATTGTGGACAATAATGTTGATAATATCTACGTGGTTGCCGAAGCGATCGCGCTTCAGAAAAAGGAAAATATCGACACCGATAAGCTGGCAGCTATTTTGGAAATAGGCGGAGCTTTAAGCCGATCAACAGATTTTTATGAAGAACGGCCAAGTCAAATCGCCATGCTTAAACTAATCTGCCGCGCCTTTAATGAGGATAAGATAGCTGTAGCCGAAGCAGGAACAGGTGTTGGAAAATCCATGGCTTATTTAATTCCCTCCATTGCCTGGGCAGAGGCTAACGATGAACGCATTGTAGTAACAACCGGTACCATTAATCTGCAGGAGCAGCTTTTTAACAAAGATATTCCTCTTGTTAAAAAACTTCTTAAAAGCGATGTGAAGGCTGTATTGGTAAAAGGCCGGGGGAATTATCTCTGCCTGCACCGTCTGGATGAAGCGAGGTCAGAATTTTCCTTGTTTGAACAGGAAAAAAATCAGGAAATCGAGAAGATTTCAGAATGGGCTGATACAACTAAAAACGGAGAAAAAAACGATTTATCCTTTTACCCTTCCGATGAAGCCTGGTCGCGGGTCAAATCCGAAACCGATGGCTGCCTTGGGCTTTTTTGCAGCTACAGGGAATCCTGCTTTGTGCTAAAAGCCAGACGTGAAGCTTCATCAGCTCAAATTCTAGTGACAAACCATCACCTTCTTTTTTCCGATTTAGCCGTACGACTAAACCAAACCGGTTTTGACAGCCCGGCCGTGCTTCCGCCGTTTCACAAAATTGTTTTTGACGAGGCTCATAATATTGAAGCCAGCGCGACTTCCTTTTTTTCCGATAGCCTGAGTCATTTTACAATCACGCGACTTTTACGACGCATCATTCGTTTTTCAGGTGGCAGGCAGTTCGGCTTTCTCGGCGGGCTCCAGAAAATCCTTGATGATCCCAAACTAGGCCAGGAAATTCCTGAGCTCATCAAAGGCCTTGAAGGAACGCTCAAGGTTTTCAATCACAGCTGCATCATGCTTTTAAATAATCAATTTAATCTGGAAATCAAACCCGGAACCAACTACCCTGTTTTACGGGAACAGCTGGAACCAGCCCTTCAGGAAATGGAAAGTTACGTTATACAGCTCCATTCAATTATTCTTAAAATGACCAACCATGTAAAAGTGGAAGAAGAGGAAAACCCACTTGTTTTTGAGGCCAAACAGACAGCCAATAGGTTGTTAGGAATCAGTGAAACCAGTAAAAAATTCCGAACAAGGGACCAGGCTAATCAAATATACTGGGTAGAACAAAACCGGGGTTATAAAGGCAGCGCCTATGGTATTATCAATATTTCGCCTTTAAGCATCGCTGACTACATGGCTAACGCGGTTTATGAACCCTACAGTTCAGTCATTTTTACCTCTGCCACTTTGTCCATCGGCAATTCATTTGATTACTGGCGAAGCCGTATAGGATGCAGCAACAATGTTCTCAGCGGCAATTTTCCTTCGCCCTTTGATTACAAAAACCGGGTTCTCTTTGGTTTGACTCCAGACGCTCCACCGCCCACCTCTTTGGAGTATGAGAATTTTCTGGTTCGCTTTATTGGTGATGTTGTCAGCATTTCACAGGGAAGGGCACTTATTCTGTTTACTTCCTACTCGTTACTAAAAAATGTTGCCACTGCCATCGAAGCAAAACTGAAAAAACAAGGGATTATTCTGCTGCTTCAGGGCGAAGACGACAGGGCCAGGCTCTTGAAAAAATTCCAGCAACAGACTTCCAGCGTTCTTATGGCAACTGACTCATTTTGGGAAGGTGTGGATACTCCAGGCAAAGCTCTGGAAATCCTCATTATTACTCGCCTGCCCTTTCGAGTCCCATCAGATCCGATTACCCAGGCCCGCATGGACGACATCACTCGAAAAGGCGGCAATGCCTTTATGGATTATTCCCTACCCACAGCTGTCCTTAAACTTAAACAGGGCTTTGGCCGATTGATGCGCCGCAAAACCGACCAGGGCATTATTCTGCTTCTGGATTCCCGGGTTACTGGAAAAAGCTATGGGCCTATTTTTATTCAATCCCTGCCCCTCGAACCGCAGGTTGTTAAACCAGCAAAATCTTTATTAGTGGATATAGAAAATTTTATTGTTCAAATGCGCTCCAAGGAGAACGCGGGTTAGGGATTGTAGCCATGGTTGGCCATTTTTTCAAAAATGGTCAACCAAAGCGTTTTGGGGTGGATATTTTCCACCCCAAAACCTTCGGAGCAATAGCGGAGTGGCGAAAAGCCCGGCCCAGGCCCCTTTCAGGGCCCGGGCAACCCCCAACCAGGAATCACGATAAAAAAAAATCTAACAATTATGAAGTATTGCATCGAATTTGTTTGTTCTCAGGATATAAATCATTATTTAAAAATGACATTATGGTTGAATTGGCGAGGTTTTCTGAAAAAATTTAAATCCATGGCTTCTTATCGTTTAATTTACATATCAAAATGGCATAATTTTCGAAATTTCAGCGTATAAAAATAATAAAAGAAATTTGATAAATCAATTTTTATGAACTACAATTATTTATAGAAGTTATGACAAAGGCATATGATTCGATGAAATCAAAGGAAGAACAATTAGATGATGAAAATGTCATCGCCATGTATCTCAAGGAAATCAATTCCATTCCCCTTTTAAACCGGGAAGATGAGGATCGTTACGCGACTTTGGCCGCCCAAGGTGATGATAATGCCCGGCAAGTGATTATCCAGGCAAACCTGCGATTTGTGGTCAATGTGGCAAAACGTTATCAAAACCAGGGGCTGCCATTGATGGATCTCATCAGCGAAGGTAATATTGGTTTGATAAACGCCATTAAAAAGTATGATGTTACCCGCGGCTACCACTTTATTTCATATGCTGTTTGGTGGATTCGCCAGGCCATTCTAAAGGCTATTTGCGAGAAAAGCAGGATGATCAAACTGCCTTTGAACAAGGCCAACGAGCTGGTCCAGATCGAAAAAGTCAAAAAAGAGCTGACAAAGAAAAACGGACAAGAACCTGATGTTGATGACATTGCCCGCTTTCTGAATATGCCGGTCGAACAAGTAACAAAATTGATTAATATATCAAGAGAAATTGTCTCTCTTGAAACCCCGGTTTATGTTGAAAAGGATTCATTGCTATTAAAAGAATATGTACAGGGTGATTCCTATCGTACTCCCGATGAGTTAATGATGGAAAAATCCCTTAAGGTTGATATAAAGAACATTCTTGAAACATTGTCGCCGAAAGAAGCAGAAGTCATCATGGACCGCTTCGGACTGGACGATAGAAAGCCCCTATCATTAAAAGAAATCGGCCAGAAATTCGACCTTTCCAAAGAACGCATAAGGCAAATTGAAAAGAAGGCTTTAAAAAGACTGAAACATCCCTCGCGTGCTGAACTTCTTGCCAATTACCTTGAGGATGAGTAACAAAAAAAGCCATAAAAACTCTGAAATTCAACAAACCAAACAGTTGTTTAGTTAAAAATTTCAAGAACCACCCTGAATTCAAAACTAGAAAAATATTAAAAAGCTAACAAAAATAATCTTTCCTCTTCCTTTTTATTGACATAAGTAATAGATTATTTTATACAATCACTAAGACTATCTATGTTTACAAATTTCTATAATAAATCCATAGGAAGCAAACAAATCATTTAATTTTATACTGGAGGTATGATAAATGGCAAAAACCCAATATGTATATTTCTTCGGAAATGGCAAAGCAGAAGGAAATGCATCAATGAAAGTGTATCTTGGCGGTAAGGGAGCCAATCTTGCGGAAATGACAAATCTCGGCATCCCGGTTCCTCCCGGATTCACTATCGGAACTTTAGTTTGTGATGAATTTTACAAAAACAATAAAAATTACCCGGCCGGGCTGGATAAAGAAGTTGAAGAGAATCTGAGAAAGCTTGAAGAAGCTACCGGCAAAAAACTGGGTGATCCAAAAGATCCATTGCTTGTATCTGTTAGATCAGGTGCCGCTGTTTCAATGCCCGGCATGATGGACACAGTTCTTAACCTGGGTCTTAATGAAAAAACAGTTGCTGGTTTGATTGAACTGACCGGCAATGACCGTTTTGCCTGGGATGCTTACCGACGCTTTATCCAAATGTATGGTGATGTTGTAATGGAAGTTCCTCATCACGATTTTGAAGAAGCCCTTGAAAGCGTAAAATCCAAGAAAAAAGTCGAACTCGATACCCAGCTCGACGCTGAAGATTTAAAAAAAGTTGTAGATCTATACAAAAAAATCTACAAAAAACATACTAAAAAAGATTTTCCTTCAGATCCAATGGAACAATTATGGGGCTCCATTAACGCGGTTTTCGGTTCATGGAACAATCCTCGAGCCAACAAGTACCGTGAAATCAATGGTATCAAGGGCCTTTTGGGAACAGCTGTTAACGTTCAGGCTATGGTATTCGGTAACTTTGGCGACGACTCAGGAACAGGTGTATGTTTTACACGAGACCCGTCCACAGGTAAAAACGTTTTTTACGGCGAATACCTCATCAATGCCCAAGGCGAGGATGTTGTTGCCGGTATCAGAACCCCGGAACCTATTGCCACTTTGAAAAAAATCAATTCTGCCATGTATGACGAATTGGTTGCCATGCGCGAGAGATTGGAAAAACATTATTCCGATATGCAGGATATGGAGTTCACTATTCAACAGGGCAAACTCTACATCCTTCAGACTCGAAATGGAAAACGAACCGGTATGGCAGCTTTGAAAATCGCTGTAGACATGGTTGATGAAAAAATGATTTCCAAGGAAGAAGCCATAAAAAGAGTTGCTCCATCTCAAATCGACCAGCTGCTTCACCCCATGATCGATCCTAAAACCAAAAAAGATCTTGAAGTAATCGCGGTCGGATTAAATGCCTCTCCTGGCGCGGCTTGCGGCCAAATTGTTTTTGAAGCTGACGAAGCTGAAAAATGGCACTCTGAAGGCAAAAAAGTTCTTCTGGTTCGTCGGGAAACCTCTCCTGAGGACATCGGCGGTATGCATGTTTCACAGGGTATTTTGACTTCAACAGGCGGTATGACTTCACACGCGGCTGTTGTTGCCCGCGGCATGGGTACACCTTGTGTTGCCGGTTGTAAAGATGTTGTCATCTCTGGTAAGGTCGCGACCATTCAAGGTAAAAAGTACAAACAAGGCGACTGGCTGACCATCGACGGTTCAACAGGTTCAGTTTATAAAGGCAATGTGCCCCTGATTCAACCTGGAATCACAGGTGATTTCAAGAAATTTCTCACATGGGCCGATGAAATTCGAATGAGTGCTGTTCGTGACAACATAAATGAAAAAGGCTTTGGTATCAGAACAAATGCCGACCTTCCTACTGACGCAAAAATTGCCAGGGAATTTGGAGCAGAAGGTATTGGTCTTTGCCGAACAGAACACATGTTCTTTGATGAAGGCAAACTGGATATTTTCCAGGAAATGATTGTCGCGGAAGATGTCGAGACTCGAAAACAAGTACTAAAAAAATTATTGGTTCTGCAAAAAAAAGACTTCAAAGGCATTTTCAAAGCCATGGATGGGCTTCCTGTAACCATTCGTCTTCTGGATCCGCCACTTCACGAATTTGTTCCCAAAACAAAGGCCGATATCAAGGCATTAAGTGAAAAAACCGGCGTACCTGTAAAAAAACTCCAGGAAAAAATTGAATCACTCCACGAACTAAACCCCATGTTGGGCCACCGCGGTTGCCGCTTGGGTGTAACTTATCCTGAAGTTTATGACATGCAGGTTGAAGCCATTATCAGCGCGGCTGCTGAAGCAGCCAAAAGCGGCACAAAGGTTTTCCCCGAAATCATGATTCCGCTTGTAGGCACTTACAAAGAATTGGCAATGCTCAGAGAAAACGCTGAAAAAGTAATTGAAGGCGTATTGTCCAAAGCAAAAACAAAAGTAAGTTACAAAATCGGTACCATGATCGAAATTCCCCGCGCGGCGATTACGGCCGATGAAGTTGCCAAATACGCTGACTTCTTCTCTTTTGGAACTAACGACTTAACACAAATGACTTTTGGCTACTCCCGGGATGACGCTGGCGTTTTTCTCCCTGAGTACATTTCTCAAGGCGTACTGGAGGAAGACCCCTTCCAGGTTCTTGATCAGGAGGGTGTAGGACAGCTGGTTAAAATCGGTGTGGAACGAGGCCGATCAACCAAAGAGAACCTCAAAGTTGGTATTTGTGGTGAACATGGCGGTGAACCAAAATCCGTAGAATTCTGTTTCAACATTGGCATGAACTATGTATCCTGCTCTCCATTCAGAGTTCCAATCGCGCGATTGGCCGCTGCCCAAGCCGTGCTTAAAGCCAGAAAATAATTTTGGCTTCATAAAAATTGAATTACGGGCTTTGCTGATTCCAGCAAAGCCCTTTTTTATCTTGCTTAACCCATAGTGTTTAAGTAATTTGGCGTGTATAAAATTCCAGATAAACAGTTTTTAAATGAGTCCAATGATTTCAAATGAATTAATAAAAATATACCAGTGCCTTTATTCACATTACGGCCCCCAGGGCTGGTGGCCTGTTTATAAAAGCGATTCGGATTATACAAGCAGCAGAAAGGCTTACCATCCTAAAAACTACAAGATTCCCCAAACTTCATTTGAAAGCTTTCAAATCATAACAGGCGCCATATTAACACAAAATACCAACTGGAATAATGTGGTCAGGGCTCTCTATAATTTGAACAAGGCTGGTATAAATAGTTTCAACAAAATTCTAACAACCAAGGACAATCAGCTAGCAGAATATATTAGACCCAGCGGTTACTACAACCAAAAAGCGAAAAAACTGAAACAAGCCGCTGAGTATTTTTCCCTGCTAAAACAAAGGCCCATGCGAAATGAAATATTGTCCATTTGGGGAATTGGCGAAGAAACAGCTGATTCTATTTTACTATATGCCTTCCATGAGCCTTTTTTTGTTGTTGACGCCTACACAAAACGATTTTTATTCCGAAAAAAGATAATTCCCTCTACAAAGACAGATTATTCAAAAGTACAAAGCCTATTTATTCACCATTTTCCACAAGATACAGACCAATATAAAGAATTTCATGCTCTTCTGGTTCAACATGGCAAGGAATATTGCAAAGCAAAACCAAATTGCGCAGGATGTTTTTTTTCAGAAAATTGCCCAAAAACAGATTTCAACGATCAACTATCGCCTGCCTAGTAAGCGGCTATTTCTTTATTTAACAAAAATGTAGTCAAAAACCATAAAAGATATTATTATTTTAGTGCGGAAAGTGGGTTAAATGGTTTTCCACTGAACAAAAAAGAAAAAAATCCATCTTGCTTTTTCTTGAGAATAGCAAAGATATGTTGTATTTGATTAGATATTCAGGAAATCGTGATTCAAAGCATTGGAGATAGCCGATAGCCTGTGACCAATTTTAAAAATGAGCACAACCAAGCGTTTTCTGCCGGATAATTTTCCAGCAAGCACGCACATAAACAGCGAATGCCAATGAGCATTCACGTAAACAGCGAATGCCAATTAGCATTCACGTAAATAGCGAATGCTAATGAGCATTCACTCCACCGAGCAATAGATGGGGAGAATTTATGACCAGAGGCCGAATAGCTCGTCCTGAAAGCCCCCGGGCCTACAAGGTAAGGCTCAAGGAATTCTGCTAAACAAATACGATATTTTTAACAAAGGTCAGCTTGGATATATTTTGTAATTTACCAAGGCTTTTAAGCGAGACATAAAAAAGGCAATCGTGTTATTCGCTTTAACGATAATCAAGCTGCTAAAAAGTTACCAATTAATTACACCTGTTAATTGCCGATATCAGGACTTTTGCAATTAACTTTAAGGTTTTGAAAATATGGTGGCAATATACCCATAGCTTTGGTTCCGCATGAAACATGAAAACATGAGGACACGACTAAATAGAAATAATGATACAAAATTGAATTTGCCAAAGCTTGACTTTTTATATTAATTATTTAAACTAAAAGGTACGACTGGAAACAGAAAAGTGCCGGCTAAAATCACCTTGTAAGGAACTGAGAGTGAAAATTAGAACAAAGCGTCTTGATTATTTTGATGTTGAAAGAAACCTTCAGCAAGCCATCGATGATGGAAAAGTTATTCGTGTCATTTCCTATGCCATGTCAACTGATGTTGAAAACACTCTCGACAAAATTGTCGAAAGACTTTTGATAAAATACAATAAACCCGAATTGAAATCCTTGGTCTATACCTGCACAAAAGAATTAGCAATTAATGGGACAAAAGCTAATATCAAACGCATTTTTTTCGAAGAAAACAAATTGAACATCCATAATGAAGCTGACTATGAAAAAGGTATAAGTCTGTATAAAAAGATGATGAAAGAAGAAATAACCCTGCAATACGGGAAAAAAGCCAAATTAAAGGGTTTTTTTGTAAAAATCAGTTTCACCCACACAGAGGATGTGCTAAAAATCGAAGTTATGAATAATTCCTGCATTACAGAACAGGAACAGAACCGCTTAAGAACCAAACTGGCTAAAACCATGCAATATGATGATTTGATGCAATATTATATGGAAAATGCCGATGACACAGAAGGCTCGGGTATGGGTTTAGCCTTGATCATTATTTTACTTAAAGGAGAAGGGCTTGATCCCAATCTTTTCAGAATCGCGGTAAAAAACAATCTAACCACAGCTCGAATAGAAATTCCCATCTCAGATGACTATAGAAGCGAACGTGACCGTAAATTTGACGCTATGAAGCGCTTACAGGATTTAGACAAGCCCTTTGATCCTTTTGAATAGCGCAAAAAGGTGAAAGCCGCTTATAATCAACAGTCCCATGGGAGTCTTTAACTCAAATAATAAAAATCAAGATGGCACTATAAATTCCTTATCCTGAATACCCAAGCCAAAGATTTATACTAAAATGGATAGAATTTTCATATAAATACCCAGTCCAGAGCTCAATTATTGGTTGACCAAAGACAGAAATACAGTTATGATTTACTTTATATAGAGTTCTTTGATTATTTTATGTTTTATACAACTCAGCATAATCTGGATTCCAAAATAATGCATTTTTTTAAGAAGGCCGGGTATTTGCATTTAACCCCTTTGCAAAGATTTTGCATTCCTTTGATTTTAAAAGGAAAATGCCTGGCAATCGAAGCAGGAAAACATACCGGGAAGACTGCGGCTCTTATCCTACCTGTTATGACACGTTTTTTAAAAGGAAAAGGTGGTATAAAGGCAGTAGTTCTTGTCCCTGATTTAGAGATTGCAAAAAAGGTATCCAGAGAGATTAAAAAATTTATTCCCGTCTCAAACAAAAGCGATCCTTTCCTAATTTTAGGATTACAGGAAGGGGGGAAAAATGACTATCGACAATTACAACGCAAGCCGAAAGTACTTATTGGCACAAGTGAAAAAATCATAGACCATATCCGGCGAGGTAATCTGGATTTTTCAAATATAAAGCTGCTGGCAGCGGATATGCCGACAGTCAATGAGGTTCCAGGCTTTATTCAGGATGTCTTTTTTATCCAATCTAAATTACCCAGAAAAACCCAACATGTTTTTATCTATCCAAAAGAATTATCGGAAATCGATGAATTACTCTCATCATCAGCCGCAGCCTCATTCCAATGCGTTAACAAAGTGGACTGGGACAAAACAACAGGTAACACAAACCTGAAAATAATTGAAGTTCAAAAAACACAGGACAAGGTCCAGGCAATATACGATCTATTTTACGGTAAAAAAATGACCAATCTGATTATTCTCAATAATCTTTTTGAATTAAACAATGTCATACTTCAAAACCTGAAAAAAGCCACTATTCACGCTCAATTATTGAGTAACGAAGCTATCGAAAAAGATAAATCCAATCTTATCAGTAAATTCAATAATCAGCTATCACGGATCTTGCTTATTCCTGATACAAAGCTAAATTCTGATAAATTTTTGAATGCCTCACACCTTATTTTCTTTAATCCGCCGGCTATAGATATGAAAAACATAAAAACCACACTACATAGCATCGCGAATATCAAAGAAGCCATTTTTCTAACAACCCCGAATGAAACACAAAAAATTGAAAGCCTGAAGGAGACCACAGAAATGAATATTGAAAAAGCAGAATATCCAGAAAAAGAAGACATATATAAAGGCTATATTCACACTATTTTAGACAGAATTAAAAATTCTGAATCAATTGAGGAATTGGAAACCTTCAAAAAAACCTATAAAAAAAACGTGCCCTTTTTTATGAGGTCCTATTTTACCGCCTACATACTGAAGGAAATTTTATCAAACAAAAAACAACCCCGACCTCGAAGCAAAAGCATCGCGCCAAGCTCTCCCAGCTTTTCCAGTTCAACGGATTCATCAATTGTCACAATGTTTGTCAGCATTGGTAAAAACAGGCGCGTCTTCCCCAAGGACCTGATGGCTCTTTTTATGACAACTCTAAATATGAAAAAATCAGACATCAAAGACATCAAGGTTCTCGACTCCTACTCTTTTGTTGATATTCCAAGCCATTACGGAAAAGACGCAATTTCAAAATTGTCAGGCATGGATTATAAAGGCAGAAAAATCAATGTCAACTTTGCCCGTAAAAAAGAAAGGCCTCAGAATAAAAATTGATTTTTTATCGAAAAGAAGCTGTTTCACAAATAATAGAAAAGGCCAATAACACCGGAAAAAAACTGGAAATAGAAATCGGATCGGGCAATGGTCATTTTTTAGCTGAATACGGCAAACAGCGACCCGAAAGCATTATCCTCGGCATTGAATATAAAAAGCAAAGATGCG
The DNA here is from genome assembly GCA_016937215.1 of Spirochaetales bacterium. Taxonomy (GTDB): domain Bacteria; phylum Spirochaetota; class Spirochaetia; order SZUA-6; family JAFGRV01; genus JAFGWI01. The sequence continues at coordinate 12,161 of JAFGWI010000077.1, forward strand.
AAAAAATACAAAAAAAAATACAGGCCTCTTACCTGGATAATTGCTCTCTGATTTATGACGATGCCCAGAAAATCGTCGATTCATTACCCCCCGAATCGATCAATGCCTTTCACATTTACTTCCCCGACCCCTGGCCAAAAAGCAAACACCGCAAACGAAGGTTTCTGCGCGCGGAAAATCTGGATAAATTAGCACAAAGCTTAAAACCTGGAGGCCAAATATTTTTTGCCTCCGACTTTTTCGATTACAGCCTTCAAGCCAAAATCCTGATACTGCTTCATCCTGAACTGAATCTGGTCCAGACAGAAGCACCAAAGGAAGTGTATTTATCCATGTTTGCCGCTAGATTCACTGAATTAGAAAAACAAATCAACCTTGTTACAGCTCAAAAAAAAGGACTATAGGTCTAGGATTTTTTTATTTCCCGGCCATGTAATATACCTGCAATATAAAGCCCAAAAAACAACAGAAATTCGACCCCATAATATACTGGAATGGCAACAAACCGCCTATTATAAAAAGCATCGACCGAATGAAGCGATATATAACGCGTAAAAACCAGTAATACAATCAAAGCACCGAACAAAAGCATTAGCTTAAGGTTAAAAGTGAAGCCATGATATCGAAGAACAAGGAACTGAAAAAAAAGCCAGGCACCGGCAAAGGACAGCAATCCCAATCGCTGGAAAATACGCCGGCTATGATAGACCTGATTCACGTGAAAAATCCGGCGCAAGAACCCGGCCAAACGCTGGTCAATACCGGAAATCCTTAAAACAATAATAATCAAAAACACGAAAGCCAAAATAAAAAGCAAGGCTTTTACCTCAACCATTGCCTTATTATTTTGTGTTAAAATAATAAGATAAACAATCAATCTCAAAGCCAGGGAAAATAACAGCGCTTCCAAAAAAAGCCTGAACATCGATGGATTTTGATACTCAATCGTCTCTTCATACCCCATGAAAAAGGGTCTTTCTTTTAGGTTTGCCATAAAAAAATCAACAGGAAGCTTGTCTTTCAAAAAAATAGCTTGCCCGGCAGCTTGTTTTAGTGAATCATTCCATTTACCGCTTGGCGATAAAAAAACAACAGGAAAGACAGCTTCATAAGGAGAGGGCTGCTTTATTGGCCATTCATAGACATATTCATTTCCCTTAAAAGCTTCAAAAGATTGCCGGCTGTAGGTAAAAAAACCGGAGTTATCCTTATCAAGCCAATGCAAATCAATTTTTAACTTAGCTTTAGGGACCTCCTCCAAAACTGTAAGTTTTATTTTCAGCCCCTCACCCCTGACCGCGTATCGCGGATATTCCAGAAGGCACCAATCCGCTTTTCGACGCCCCTGAAAGACAATCAACATCGAAAATCCAAATAATAGCAGAAGAATAAAAAAAAGAATTTTAGACTTGTTATCCATTTTTTGCCGAATCACGATTTTTTCCAAAAGCACGATTCGCTTATTTGAATTTCACTTCAAGAACAACAGGTTTTTCAAGGACCACCAAATCAATCAAGGGAATGGTATAATGCAACTTGCTTCCCTCCTGCTCTCCCCCCACATGGGACAGGATCTGCCCTTGAACGCTTATCCATAAATCAAGCGAAGAACGATCCAGAGCAATTAAACCAGGTGTGTCCATGGCAAATTCAATCACATCCCGGTACTCCTCCCTGGAAACATCCTCTCCAGGCTGAGGAGCCAAACTCTCGAAAACCGGATTTTTTAAACTGGGAAACAATTCAAAAAGGTGATCATAATTTGACTTGGTAAGATTGATTCGAAAATTTTTAACACCATTTTCATCCGAAAAGGATACCAAATTGCTTCGTTTAACCGGTGAGTCTTGAGGATAAAGTAATTCATTTATATGCTCAAATTTAAACTGGAGTTCAAGCTGACCGCGGTCAAGGGAATTTATCTTTTCAAGAACCACCCCGGTCCGCTCTCTTAACCTGGAACTGATTTCCCCAATATCAAAAACCGCTTTTTTTTCCAATTCCGAAACATCATCGTAATCCATAGTTGCCTCGGCCAAATCCATAATATATTGAACAAAAACCTTTTCCAAAACCACCTTAAACACAACATCGCCGCTCCCGTCAAGCTGAATACCCATCGACTGCTTCATGGAGCAGGAAAAAATTAGCAAACACAGTAAAAACAAAACAAAATATTTCATAAACTTCATGAAAACCTTTCTAATTTTCCAGAATTGTCATTTCAACACGACGGTTTTTTTGGGCCCCTTCTTCGGTTGAATTATCACCCAAAGGTTTTCTTGAACCAAAACCACGGTAAATCAATTGATCAGGGCGCCGAATACCCAGGGACAACAAATACTCCCCAACCGATTTGGCCCTTTCCTCTGATAAAAGCTGGGAACTTTCCTCAGTGCCGAAACGGGCTGTATGACCGCTTATCAAAATATCCCGCTCAGGGTATTTTTTCAATATGGACGAAATTTTATTAAGCTTTTCTTTTTCTTCAGCAACCAGAACAGAAGACTCCGGCAAAAACTGAATATTCTCGAAAGTGATGGTAACCCCTGTGTCCTCTTCTTTTACCGATGTATCTTTCAAACCCTGCTGATCAATGGTATTCTGGATTTCTTCGGCCAGCTTTTTTTTATCCATCTCCTGCATTTCAACGAGCCGCCCGGCTGAGGTTCCCACAAATTCATAGGCCCGATAATCGTTAAAATGATAAAGAACATCAAAGGAATCCTCATAATGCTCCACATGGCCGCGATCAAGATTCCAGTAATAATTTTGATCAACCCGGCCAATAACCAAAACCGGATGCGAACCCGGAATCTTCAATAAATCCTTTAAAGGATAATTAAACTCATACTTGAGATTGATTTTAGCGATTTTTCCCTTTTCGCTCTTTTCCACACTAACAAAGACATAATTCACTTCAACCGGAATATGTATGGGCACATCAATACCAAAAGGACGAAAATCATGAACCTCTTCACCCATGGCTTTCCAGGTTGCCCCTGGCTCTATCTCCTTTTCCGGAAACAATGGAATGTTCCTGGTCAAAGGCATCAATTGCTCCCGTTTCGAAGGCTTGTATTCCCCTAGCGGGCTTCGCCAGTATTCAGCCAGAAATTCCTCATCCCTTAAGCGATACAAAGTCGATCCTTCCATTTCGGAAACCTGAAAAACCCCTCTGATCAATCCGGCCCCCTTATCCACCTTAAGAACCTCAAAGGCAATTTTATTCAATAAAAGCGCGGTATGACTAAGAACATCATTCACATAAACCTTCTCTTTCACCTCGGTCAGCATTTTATACTTCTGCCCCTCGGCAAAATTAAAACGAAAGGACTCACCTTGCAGCTGCAACAACACCCCTAAAAAAATTAAAACAAACAGACAAAAACGTTTCATACCCGCCTCCTTTCCTGATTATCGGCCAAACAAAGCCTTCAAGCGACTGCGAAAAGAAAAATCATCTCCAATCAGTGAACAAAATCCACATCAAAAACACAAAACACATCCACACACATCATTTTACAGAAAATTTACCACATCACAAGAATAAAAACACTCAAATTATGATAGGTAACACAAATACAGTTCAGGGCGTTACCTGCTTCCATTTCATTTCAGCAGGTCGGGTGTTGCGCTACTCCGGCTTTGCCTCCGAAGGTTTTCGCGCTGGTTTTGTCAGCGCGGAAACGCTTTGCTTCGCCATTTTTGAGAAAATGGCTCGCCTAGCTCCACCCCCTAACGCGTCAAAACAAAGTGCCCAGGGTTTAAACTGAAAAAGCCCTTTTAAAAAATGCAGCCATATATTGCTTCATTATAAACAGTTAGAGCAGCTTTTCCATGCTTGACAACACAAAAGGCCCTCTATACAATCAAGATAAACAGAAAAAAGGAGTTCCTTTTTCCATGATAGGCCAAAGCGAAAGACTCACTTGTCCCCTACCCCAATACCATGCCATCAAAGGGTCAACACAAAATATCCTGTCAGAATTTTCAGCAACAAAAACCGAAAATAGCCAATACTCTCTGTTTTCTATCATGCTTATTACCTTAAAATACCTTATCACTCGCAACTGGAAAAGGGGTTTAAAATCCTTTCAGCACATTATTTCTGGCGCTTATGGTGTTAAAGGTCATCCTGAAATGAAAATTTTTTTATGTACAATCAAAAAATAAATCAAGGAGAACATCATGACATTAAAAAAACCGACAACAATTGTCCTCTTGCTACTTTTTTTTAACACTCTCCTTTTTGGTCAAAATTTATTAACCAATGGCGGTTTTGAAGAAATAATCAATAATGAACCGACTTTTTGGGCCAAGGACGCCTGGAAACTGAAAGGCGGCGAAGTCCAATTCTATGTTGATCAGGAAAATTTTTATTCAGGCCGGAATTCCGTTGTCATCCATAACACTGTCTCGAACGATGCCCGCCTGGTCCAGGGCATGGCTGTTAAACCAAGCACTTATTATACTTTATCATGCTGGGTCCGGGCAGAGAACTGCGGACAAGGCAAAAAAGGCGCATCCATCGGAGTAATCGAACCACAAATTTTTCAAAGCTCACCAGATGTAAAAGATACCAAGGGGAAATGGGAAAAACTGTCTTTTACAGTCCTCACATCTCCGGAACAGAATACCATGACGGTTTGTGTGCGTTTAGGATTTTTCGGGAACGACAATACGGGAAAAGCCTGGTTTGACGACTTTTCGGTTGAAGAATCCACCGATTCCGAACTCAACCAAAGAGCCGTCAGACTGCCGGTCACCGCCTCCACAACAGGAACAGATGATTTTCCTCAAGGCCCATCCAATTCCTGGGGCAGCGGAATTCTGGTCATTTTAAGCATAACAGGAGTGTTCGCTTTGCTGGGCGTTCTGGCCTATTTTATTTTCATCCGGCCAAAAAGCAACAAACACCTACCACAATTAATAAACAAGGAATCCCAACTTGTAAAATTCACTAAATGGGACCTCATATTATGTGGCACATTAACCCTTATTTACACGATAATCGCCCTTACCAACCTGGGCACTCTTTCAGCACCTCAAACCTACTGGAAACCCACAAGAGCAACCGAAGGATTTATCGTTGACTTCGGAAAGCCCAAGGATATTGGCCGAATTTATTACTGGGAAGGCTTACCACAAGGACACATGACACACGGTGTCTACCTCGCTTCAAAATCGGAGGATGGCATTATCTGGGAAACCATGGTCAAACTGAACCCGGCAACCCAATCCTATTGGTATTACAAGGAAGTAAATGTTAACACCCGCTATATCAGGATATTGGCTGAAACTGCCGGGGCATTGTTGAATGAGGTCGTTTTTGTTGATAATAGCCACTCCCAGGTCATACCAATAGTCGATATAATGGCTGCACCAGGCTCAACAAATCTCGAGGCCTATAAAAGGGTCATCGATGAACAGAACACCATTGCCTTCAGGCCCGAACTTTATAACGGTATGACCCCGGGTTACGACGAGCAATATCACGCCAGAACCGCATTTGAACACACTATTTTCAAGCCGCCCTTTGAAGACACGCATCCGCCCTTAGGAAAATTATTTATTGCCCTGGGTATTCTTATCTTCGGAATGAACCCCTTTGGATGGCGAATTATGGGCACCCTTTTCGGAATTCTCATGATTCCATTAATGTACGCCTTTGGAAAAGAACTTTTCAAACGAACAGAATTCGCCCTTGCCTCAGCCTTGCTCATGGCCGTTGATTTTATGCACTTCACCCAATCCCGCGTGTCGGTCATCGATGTTTATGGCGTCTTCTTTATCATCCTCATGTACTATTTCATGCTGCAGTATTATAAACTCAGCTTTTTCAAAACCGAATTCAGAAAAACCCTATGGCCTTTGCTGTTTTCTGGCATTGCCTGCGGCTTTGGAGCTGCCAGCAAATGGATCGCCATTTATGGATTCATTGGCCTGGCCCTGCTTTTCTTCATATCTCTGGGTAAACAATTTATCGAATACAAAAGGCACAAGGCAGCTATAAACGATAAAAAACTGGAAGACAAGGAGGAACGAAAACAAATCGAACAAATTATCAAGGCCTTTCCTGAATACATTATCAGAACCCTGATTTTCTGTTTTTTGGTTTTCATCCTGATTCCAACCGCCATCTATGCCGCTTCCTATATGCCCATTCTGATGTCACCGGACATCAATTTTAACCCCCAATGGATTATTGATAATAATACAGGTATGTTTTCATACCATTCCAATGTGACCGAATCTCACAGTTCATCCACAACCTGGCATGAATGGCCCTTTATTATTCGTCCCTTTCTCTATTTTACAGGTTCAAATCTTCCGGCAGCCAAGAGCCAGATACTCGCGTCATTTGGTAACCCTGCGGTATGGTGGGGCGGCAGCCTTTTGACACTCGTGGTTATTGGATTTGCCATCATCGGTTTTATTCAGCGAATATCGGCAAGTTTTCAAAAAAGCGGCAAACTCATAGCTCACGACCTATTAACACAGGAAAAAGGCAAGGACGACATGAGGTTTATCATCATCGTTGCCCTGGCTTCACAGTATTTTCCGTGGATTATCTCGGTACGAAAGCTCACTTTTATTTATCACTTTTTTGCCAGCGTTCCCTTTATTATTTTTGGAGCAGTATACTTTTTTAAATATATTGAAAAACACATCGCTCGCCTTATGCCGGCAACCACGACCAAAGAGGATGAATCAGGAGAAATTACAAAATCATTCAATCTCACAAAAATACTTCCTCATATTCCTTTATGGCTTTTTGTTTTATGGGCAATTATCAATTTTATCATCTTTTATCCAATTATTTCAGCAACCATTGCTGACAGCACATACATCCATTCATTACATTGGCTTCCCAGATGGCCATGGTAATTGCCAAACAAAGGAGAAAATATGGCAAATATTAAATATTCAGTAGTTGTACCTGTATTCAACGAAGAAGAAGTGGTACAAGTCTCGTATCAACGCCTTAAAAAAGTAATGGATGGCATTAATGATAGCTATGAATTGATATTTATCAATGACGGCAGCAAAGACAAAACCTGCGGGATTGTAAAAGAAATCTGTGGTCAGGATAAAAACACAAAGCTCATCGATTTCTCTCGAAATTTCGGGCATCAGATTGCCATCACAGCCGGAATGGATTTGGCTGAAGGCGAAGCGATTATTGTCATCGACGCGGACCTCCAGGATCCGCCGGAAGTTATTCCCAAAATGATTGATAAATGGAAAGAAGGCTTTGATGTTGTTTACGGTAAACGGACCAAAAGAAAGGGTGAATCCTTTTTTAAAAAAATAACAGCAGCTATTTTTTACCGGTTTTTACATAAAATGACCAATGTTAATATTCCTGTCGATGTCGGCGATTTTCGCCTTATTGATCGTAAAGTCTGCGAGGCTATGAAAAGCATTCATGAAAAAAACCGTTTTGTAAGGGGCCTTGTTAGCTGGGCTGGTTTTAACCAGGGTTCAGTGGAATACGTAAGAGAAGAACGTTTTGCAGGTGTCACCAAATACCCCTTAAGTAAAATGATCAAATTCGCCTCAGACGCCATAACCGGGTTTTCCTACAAACCCTTAAAAATCGCCACCTTTTTAGGCACTCTTATTTCAATCGCCGGCTTTGCTTATCTTATTTGGGTCATTTATGAAACCCTTTTCCTTGGTGGAACAAATCCAGGATGGGCTTCCAGTATTTCCATTAATCTAATTTTTAATGGCATCACACTCATCATTTTGGGAATCATCGGAGAATATATCGGCCGTATTTATGATGAATCAAAAGACCGGCCCTTATATTTAATCAAAGAAAAAGTAAATTTTAAGGAGAAAAAGAATTAAAAATATTAAGGAATTATTAATATCCGAAAAAGGCGAACTCTTCGACCTTTCCCTGAAATCATTGGAAATACTGCTTGAAATTTACACCGAGCAAATGCGAGCCGGTTTAAAAAAGCAACCATCAAGCTTAAAAATGATACCCACATTTATCGAAGCAACAAAAAAAATTCCACGAAACAAACCAGTAGTAGCCATAGATGCCGGCGGCACCCATTTCCGCTGCGCTTCAATCTGTTTTAACCAGAGCTCAAAACCGGAAATCCGCGCGATCACCAGCAAACCCATGCCTGGTTTGCAAAAGGAAGTTTCCACCCAGGCTTTTTTCAGCCAAATGGCCCATTACCTCAAACCTGTTATCAAGGAAAGTGCTTCCCTTGGCTTTTGTTTTTCCTACCCTGTACAAATTCTTCCCAACAAAGATGGTATTCTGCTCCAATTTTCAAAAGAAATAAAGGCCCCTGATGTTGTCGGAAAAAAAATCGGTGAACATCTGTTACAAGCTTTAAAAAACGAAGGCTTTCAGCAAACAAAAAAAATTGTCATTCTGAACGATACGGTCGCGACCTTGCTTGCCGGAATGTTCAACACAACCGATCGCTACTATGATAATTACATGGCTTTTATATTAGGCACAGGAACAAATACAGCATATATAGAAAAAAATGAAAATCTTGATGACCAAGCCCAAGGAGACACAGGCAGACAAATCATCAACGTTGAATCCGGAGGTTTTACACAAATCCCCTTAACCCCAGTGGATCGGAAATTCCTGAAATCCACGCAAGAACCGGAAAATTACCTCATAGAAAAAATGATGTCAGGAGCCTATTTTGGACCACTCACGTTAAATTACCTTAAGGAAGCTAAGGAATTATTCTCACTCATTACAATCAAGAAAATAGACCAAATTGAAGAATTATCCGGCCTTGATCTTACATTATTTTTGGCAAATCCCATTAAATCACAATCAGTTCTAAGCTCAATGTTTCAAACGATGACAGAAAGTGATAAGGAATTGCTTTTTCAAATTATCAATTTTTTATTACAAAGGGCTGCTTATTATTCCGCCCTTACCATTTGCGCCCCCATTATCTTCAATAAGCTTCCTAAAACATATAACAGCTGCTTCATAGCCTGTGACGGATCGGCCATTGAAAAAATTTTTTCTCTTAATGAAAGAATCAAAAGGTACTTAAGTCAGGAATTAACCGAAAAACGAAGTATTTATTATCATATGCGGATTGTAGAAAATGCTTCACTCATAGGCGCGGCCATGGCGGGATTAACCAATTGATTATCGGACAAAACCAAAAATCAGCTTCTATAGAAAGACTAGCGTTTTCGCCTGTCTTTTAAAACCTTGATAATGGCCTTTTTGAGTCGGGAAAAATCCTGAATATCCATGCGTTTGGGCTTCTTCAAATCGGTTATTAACGCAGGGTCGTTAATCAGCTGAAAGAGCTGATCTTTGCTCAGTAAATTGTGGGGAGGCATATTGAATTCTTCAGCGAATTTTTCACGCGTTTCAAATAATTGCTTGAAAACATTTGCCTCCGTAGATGATAATTCACGAAAACCCTTAACTTTTTTGTGTTTATCGTCCGAATTCTTATGATAATCGCGGCTTTGAATACGGGAATTAACTCGCATGAATTCTTCAAGCATTTTATTTTCATAAAGCTTCTTTAAGATAACATCCTTTAATTCAAACAAATAAAGAACATCACTTAAGGCATAATCCAAAGCACCTTGTTCAAGGGGGCGACGAAGCCAGTTGTATTTTTGAAATTTCGATTTTTTTGTAAGCGACATTCCCAATTCAAGATTAATAAGAGAATGAAGGTCCCGCTTTTCATAGTCCAGAAGGTCCGCGGCAGGGCGTAAATCCAGAACTGCCTCTAACTTGATATCACAGCTGTTCTGAAGCAAGAACATATCGCTTGAAGCATCATACATGATCTTCTGAACGCGATAGTTTTCCAAAAACAATCGTAATGTTCGACGATTGATTTTTAGCGGATCAAGAAGGATTTTATTCTTCCGATCATACACCTGAATAAGGGCTAATTTTTCCCCATAAGAGTGAAGATTGTATTCCGCTTCCAAATCCATCGCCACAATGCGAATATTATTCTCTTTTAATTGATTGGTATAATCAATCAGTCCCTGATTAGTATCAATCAGTTGATAGTCCATATCATGTTTCGTTTTAGCTGCCATCACTTTCCTGTGTTATGAAGTCTAACATTTTTTTGAATTTAATAGTAGAAGATTTTATAAAATTTAGGCAGTAAAATGGATTTTCTTTTTCTAAAAAAAAGCAACAGAACAAGCAGAATTGCAATAAAGCCTGGATTTTTCCCAGATCGTATACATGAAAAATTTGCCAAGAAGTATTACCCGGACTAATTACACTCAATACTTTATAGAAAACATTAAACAAATCCCATTTAAAACACCCCACAAGAATACTCAAGAACCCTTGTTAAAAGAGGGAGCGAAAATCCCTTTGAGGTAGAACCTCAAAGGGCAATGCTCAAAAATATCACTTCAAATAGCTCTTATCTCACGACCATCTTCACTTCTTTACCCTGTTTCTTCGCAATTCGGGTTGCCTGAAGGCAGAAACTCTCAAAACGAGCTTCCAGTAACTGAGGATAGGGATTTCCATCAGCTTCAATCGTAAGAAATGGAATTCTCTCATTCTCATGAAAGCCATTTTCCCTGAATATTACACCAGTTGTTTCATAGGAATTCTTTTTAGTTTGTATATCCGTGTTGTTCGAAGCAATCGCTTCAGTAAAACGAACAGGCATACAACCAAAAGGACCGATATTAATCACACCTGCATATTTATCAAGGGCGTCGCGCATCATGATCCCAGTAATTAGACCAGGTTCACCCTTTAAATTCTTGGGCAAAATATTCTGGAAATATTTTACAATATCGTCGATGTTTATCAGATCCAGTTCATACAAGCCGCTTTTGGCCAGGATTTTTTTCACTTTTTTCTCGATATGGGCCATCACCATCTCGGAAATATGAAATTCCAGCCAGCCTGCCAATGTATAATTGGCCACTTGCAGCTTATTGCGGGTCATAAAGCTCAAGTAATAAACCCATTCAATAACCGGCGATATGCGAGTCACAAAACCATTTGCAGCCAGACGTTCTGCGATTTTTTGATTGGAAAAAGCATCGCGCCTCACAAAAATTTCACCCATAACCACAACATAGGGCGCTTTATCAATAGGCATGCGAGTCGGAACTTCAGCTTTCAGGCGTTTTGCCGAAAGCCTTAATTGTCTGTAAACAGACTTTTTTGAAACACCTGAAATGGAATCCAACACCTTCACATATTCTTCTTCAAAGATTTCCATGGCCTTTTTCTTGTCAACAGCAATAGCTAAAATAGTGTTTCGAACATCATCAAAAACATCACCAATAGTCAAAGCCATCCATGCTGGTAACGCGAAAGCTGGTCCCAAACCTGCATAGCGTTCTTCATTAGCCAGGGAAATAGTGGCCACATCCCGGATTTTTGGCCGCCAAATCATCAAAATAACCAATGGCAATCTGGGCCGGGAAACACATTGAAGAGGCCTGACGATTCAAAGCCTCTTCGTTCAACTGCTTGGGCATCACGACCTTAAAACCAAGGGATGTAAAAAAATTAGTACTTGTTTAGCTAAATCGCAATTCGGCTATTAACACGTTAGGGGTAGAAGGCATGGCATGCGATTTTTTCAAAAATCGCATGCCAAAGCGTTTTCTGCCGGATAGTTTCCGGCAGAAAACCTTCGGAGCGA
>JAFGWI010000078.1 GCA_016937215.1 Spirochaetales bacterium
AAGCGAAGCGGAGTTATGGAAAGCCTGGCCTGCTGTAATGAAATGAAAGCAGGAAACGTCCAACGAAACAACCAGCTAAACAAATACTAATAAATTACTATTTTAGCGCGGAAAGTGGGATTTGTAAAACCAGTTCCAGTTCCATTTTAATTTATCCGGGTTTAAACATCCGCCAGGAATAACAATATGTATATGGAGAAAGAAATTCATTCTTTGATCATGAGTATGCGGCAGGTCCAAAAATCCGGGATTTTCATTCAAGGATTTGTTATTTTTTCAACCAGTTTCAGAATAGTAGGGCTCACAGCTTTGAACAAAATATTGTAACATATTTTTTTGTTAGCCAAAAATAAGGAAGTTAATTCTCTACGAACAATAAGAACCGCACTTCGCATATTTCAGAAATCTTGTATCCCCCTGCTCAAAATCAAAATACGAAAAAACAACAGATACTTATTCATAAAATCATAGTTTGAATTCTATACTACTTTTTGTTCCTTTGTTATTCACAACTGTGAAAGTACCTTCTAATTGCTCCACCAGCATATCAACAATGGTAAGACCGAATCCAAGCGACTTGTCTGACAATATTTTTTCATCCATTCCAACACCATTATCCTGAATAATAATAATGGCTTTATTTTCTATTTTTTCAATAGACACCGAAACCATGCCCTCTTCAGAATTTTTGAAGGCATACTTAAAAACATTGGTTAATAATTCGTTAATAATAATTCCTATTGAAACAGCTTTTTTGGCATCAATTTCAAAATCAGAAAAATTCTTTTGAATGATGATGTTTTTTTCAGGATCAAAAAATACCGCAAGTGAATCAATAAGGTTGTCAACATAATTCTTGATGGATATCACATCAAGGTCCTTGCTTAACAATAACTTCTCATAAAGGACCCTCATGCTTTGAACTCGGGAAATAGCATCGTGCAATGCTGTTCTGACCTCGGCGTTTACCTTTGAACCTGCCTGGAGGGATAAAAGACCTTCAATAGTGGCTATATTGTTTTTAACACGATGATGAACTTCCCGCAGCAGTGTTTCCTTTTCAGCAAGCTGTCTCTGGATTTCTACTTCCGCCCGTTTGCTTTCTGTAATATCCCTGAATTCAACTGTTCTGACATTTTTTCCTTTATAGGGAACATTTCTGGCTTCCAGGCGCATTGGAAATCTATCTCCATTTTTTCGTATCCCATTGGCTTCATAAGGTTTTTCATAACCACTTACAATTTTATTCATAACCATTTCCCTGTGTTCTGGAGCAATAAGCAATAAACCGTCCATTCCAATTAATTCTTCTGCGAAATAACCTGTCATTGCGGAAAGGCCCTGATTACATTCAAGAATGATTCCTTTATCATGAATCGCTATACCGCCAAAAGAAGCATTATGTAAAGCTTCAAACCGTTCGGAACTTTCGGCAAGATCCATTTGAATTTGCTTGCGGTCGGTAATATCACGACAAAAACAAACAAAGTAGGTCCCATCCGAGCGTTCAAGTCGCGATACGCTGATTTCCACATCTAAAAGGGAGCCATCTTTCCTCCGGTGTTTTGTTTCAAACATCTCCGAACCATTTTCCATGATTCGCCTTTTCCTCACATCTGATTTTTCTGAAGTCTCCAGAGCGTCAAGGTCTGTTATCGTCATCTTCCCGAGCTCCTCATTACTATAACCCGACATCTTACAATATGCGGCATTTACATCAGTGATTCTGTTATCCGGTGTTACCACCCAGAATCCATCGGGAGTTGTATCAATAATTCTTTCAAGGTACTGTTTCTGATGAAGTAAATCCTGCTCAACCCGGAATCGATCAGTAATGTCCTGAATAGCGAAAACAATCCTGTCAATCCGGTCTTTCCTGTCATGTAAAGGTGCTCCATTAATACTCAGTATTTTACGGCCGACATGGGGCTTATTTATGGCATGTACAATGTTGTAGACAGCTTTACCGCTGGACATAACCAGCGAAAAGGGTAAATTTTCTTCAGGAAAAGGAGAACCATCAACATCAGTAATTAACCAGTCCGGCGAATTGTAGCTAAGGTCTTGCATATTGGAATTTTCCAAACCTAAAAGATCTTTGGCATTATGATTGGCGAAGAAAATTTTTCCGTAAGAATCCACTTGAGTGATGGCAATCGGACCATCATCAATAATACGCCTGGAAAGCTCACGTTCCTGCCGCAATTCCTCCATCACCAGTTCCCGCTCCACAAGACTTCCAATTAACCTTGCTGAACTCTTGATCCGTTTTTTGGCGTATTCGATAATAAATTGCGGACGAGCCTCATATTCATCCCTTTTTTGCCGTAATACCTCAAGGGGAAGCTGATATAAATCCGATAATCTCTTTAACTCATTATCATCTTCAGGAGGATTCCCGTAACCAAAATTAATCGCGCCAATAACCTCACCCTTAACACGCACCGGTATCGCGTAAAGTCCAATGCCACCCGCGCATTCAATATCCACTGGCGCGCCCCTTTTAATGCATTTTTCCGAAGCATCCCGCCAGCAAGATTCATGGCATAACCATTTACCGCATTTCAGGGCTTGTTCATCACTCATCGTACCGCAAAGTTTACGCGAAGCAGCATCCAATAATTGGCACCATCCCGAAGAAAATAAACCCAAAGCATAATCGCCATTTTTTTCATAAACAGCTGAAGCTGTATCCAAAAGATCAAGATATTCCGAGGTGATTTCTATCAATTGCTCTTTACCAAGGGAAGAAAGAATTAACCCTTTTTTGTTAAATTCGGTTAAATCACCATAGGCGGGTAAATAATTTTTTTTCTTCTGCTTTTTTCCGGAAAGCATCCATTCAATGGAATTGAATTTTTCTTCTAGTTGTTTTCTTTCAATTACTCTACCCAAACGTTCCGCTACCGCATCCAGAAGTTTCCGCTCTTCCTTTAAAAAGGGCCCTTCATGGCACAAAGGCTTTTCTTCACGATAACAAACCGTAATTTCACCCTCTATAATTCCATTCACAAGTATATTGCTACTCAAACACCAATCGGTCATGGTAAAATGAGTGGTTTGAAAAATCTGATCATTCAGACTAATCCTGGCATCACAAATCATGGGGTATTGCCAGGATTGAGGTAGTATTTCGATTGCTTCCTTTAAAATATCTTTGAGCTGAATATCCGTTTTTTCCATGATTTCGGAAATTTTATAGAAACAATTAAGTTCTTTAAGGCGCTCTTCCAATATCGAATCTTTTTCATATTGGGCAGTGACATCCCGAAAAACCAGCACCACACCAATAATAACATCAACGGATGTTGTAATGGGAGCAGCACTATCGGCAATGTGGTACTTTTTACCATCCTTTGAAAGCAGCATGGTGTGATTAGCAAGGCCGGCAACAGCGCCTGTACGCATTACTAATTCCACGGGATTATCCACCCTTTCACCTGTGTCTGAATTAACAATACAAAACACCTCATCCAGTTTTTTCCCGTAAGCTTCGGTTTCATTCCAGCCGCACAGCCTCTCTGCCACGGGATTCATACGGACAATTCTTCCTTGAGTGTCTGTGGATATTACCCCGTCACCAATAGAATTAAGGGTTATCCGAAGATTATTTTCCTCTGCCTGTCGTTGCTGCTCCGCCACTTTGAAAGCCGTTATATTAACATTAAAACCATACCAGGTAACACTGCCATCGGGCAATTTTTCAGGTGTTGAACGGGATAATATCCATTGCTCACCCTTTCCAGGTATAAGCACACGAAATTCACAGGTAAAATAGCTAAGGCTTTTCGCGGAGTATTCAATCTCCTCTATTACTCTGGCCGCGTCCTGTGGGTGAAGCACCCGGCTTATGGCCTCGAAATTATCACGAACATCCTCCGGTGAACATCCAAAAACATTTTTCACACCTTCCGATGCAATGGGTACAAAATAACTTCCGTCAGGTCTTCTTGTAAATTGATAAATCAAGTCTGGAACATTGGCGAAAAGTTTCCGCATAGAAAGATCCATTTCCTGGATCTTCTCTGTGGCCCTTTTCCTTTCAGCCAACTCATTCTGCAATTTTTTATTCGCCTCGAATAGTTTAAAAGCCATTTTAATGGAAGTATCAAGAACAACAATACCGGAATTCTTCACCACATATCCGTAGGAAGTGATTTTTTCTGTTTTTTCAACTATCTCAGGTTCAGTATGGGATGATAAAAAAACAACAGGAATATCCCTATGAGTCAGAATTTGTTCAGCAGCCTCTGTTCCGTTAATACCAGAGCCAAGGTCAATATCCATAAGAATCAAATCAATTAGAATAACCCCTTCCTGTATCATATTAACCGCTTTTTCCCCTCGAGTAACATGGTGAACAATGTAACCGTATTTTTCCAGCTCCCTTTTTTCCATCATTGCGATGATGACTTCATCTTCCACAAGTAAAATGGTCCTTTTTCCGTCATTATTCATTTATATCCCTCATGTAGATAGTCATCTTTTTCCCGCCAAAGGCTGTGATGCCTGAAAAAATCAAGGAGGTATTGCCTGTGTGCTTCAAAAGCAAATCTATCGACGCACCGAAGATCCACTTTAAAGCTGAATAAAGCATAATCCCTTACTCCCTTCTCTTTTTAGTGATTTTAAATTGATCTGCCCGAAGAAATAAAATACAAATTTTCGCAAGAATTACTTGTTAGTTTAATTATTACAAAACATATACCACTCTAATTATAAAGTTTTTTATGTACAAGTCAACAATTCTTCGTATTTCTCGACCAAAAGATGGATTTAAAAGTAATATAAAATAGGTTCTATAAAACATGGGGTTTCCTGTATTTTTTGATCTAAAAAAACACAATAACCATTCATCCGATAAATTTTCATTAACAATAACGAGTCATTTCTAAAATAAAAGCAGGCATTTTTGATGAAAACTATATTTGTATATGTTTAACCAATAAATGGGGTGCGTTGCCTGCTTCCATTCCATTCCATTTCAGCAGGCCGGGCTTTTAACACAGCCCCACTTATTTGCTAAACAAATAGCTATATTTCAAAGCTCACAATAGTCTTTGTGCCATTATCGTTCACAATCGTACAATTTCCGCTTAACTGTTCAACAAGCATTTTAACAATAGTGAGACCAAAACCAGAAGACTTATTTTCCATATTATGCTTGTTAATTTCAATACCAATGCCATTATCATGAATAATCAGTGTCACTGTGTTATTGATTTTTTGAATATTAATGGATACCAAACCATTGTCACCTTTTTTAAAGGCGTATTTTAAAGCATTAGTTAAAAGCTCATTAATAATTATTCCAATAGTCATCGCTTGTTTTGAGGCAATACTAAATTCCGCTATATTTTTTTCTATAGTTATATTTTTTTTATCAACAGATACATCATAAAGCGAATTGATAATATCCTCAATATAATTTTTCATTGAAATATTTCTAAGATCTTTAGAAATTAACATTTTCTCGTAAAGAATACGCATACTTTGAACACGAAAGCCGGCATCCTGTAACGCGGCCGAAACTTCAGGGTTATTGCTTGAATCAGCCTGTATTAACAAAAGGCTTTCAATATTAAATATATTATTTTTTACTCTATGGTGGATCTCGCGTACAAGAATTTCTTTTTCTGTTAACAGTTTTTTATTTTCTTTTTCAGCTTTCTTAAGCTCTGTAATGTCAATAAAAACAGCTACAATCTGGCATAATTGCCCAATGCTGTCAAATTCTGGATCAGCGTTAACGAGAAGCCAGACAAGATCATTTGTCACCACTCGCTTAACACCCATCACACAATTATGAACAGGTTTGTGAGTGTTAATAACTCTCTGAACCGGAGATTCTTCTTTTTTCATGACAGTTGTATCTTCATGAAAAAAACTCCAATTTCCATCGACAATGGTTTTTCCCATAATCTCATCAACAGAGAGCCCCAGCAAAGTACAGGCTTGTTCATTTGCAAGAACAATTCGCGAATCAGGCGCGTGCACCACTACACTGGCACGCATGTTTTGAATAAATCGCTGTAATTTTTGTTCGCTTTCCCGTATAGCAGCTTCTGCCCGTTTGTGTTTGGTAATGTCAATAGCCATTTCAAAACGCACATCCCTGCCATCTGACCAGTGAATGATTCGATCCACAATCGCGTAAAACTTGTCAAGATTTTTATTATAAAACTCCCAATTATAGGGATCGGGTTTTTGCTTTAGTATGATATGATTAGTACAAAAAGAACAGGGGGCATCAAGGTTTTGAAGAATTTTATAACACTTAGACCCAATGTGATTTGGTGGCAATAGTTTCTGAAGAAATTTATTCACATATAATAACTCATAAGTTATCGGATCTGAAACATAAATGGCTTCATCTATACTGTTAAACACGGAAAACAATTGCTCCCTTTCAGCATGCAATTTATTCTCAACTCTTAGTCGCTCTGTTAGTTCTTTTTTTGATTGCACTTTGGCGTTGAAAAGTTTCATCGCCATTTTAATGGAAGCAACAAGAACAAATATACCGGAATTTTTTACAACATAACCGTAAGATGATATTTTTTCTGTCCTCTCGACAATTTCAGGTTCAGCGTGTGAGGATAAAAAAACAACCGGTATATCTCTGTGACTGAGTATCTGTTCCGCGGCCTGAGTTCCATCCATCCCGGAACCCAGATTAATGTCCATAAGGATTAAATCAACCAAAAGGCTATTTTCAATAATAATTTCTACTGCTTTTTCACCTGTAGCAACATGATAAGCACTATAGCCGAATTTTTCCAATTCCTTTTTTTCAGTCATTGCAATAAGGAGTTCATCTTCTACCAGGAGAATACTTTTCTTATCACCGCTATTCATTTAAATCATTTCCATTCCTGTAAAAATTCTTTTTCAATGAACACCCAGCGAAAATAACGCCCCTAAGAAACTCAAAAAAGCTGCTACAAAAAAATCCATACTCTGATAAAAGACAAATCAAGCTTATTAGTTTTCATAAAATTATGGAAATACCCGAATTATAATGCCCTTTTCTAAAAAAACTTCAAACTTCTTAATATAAGCAAAAAATTAGCAGTTTGAATAGAAGTCCTTATTAAACCGGAATTCCACGAGAACCATTAATATGGTATATACTTTATAAATTAATACCTGACTTCCAACACTATATATTACTTCAAGTCACATCATTATGCAACTCGATTTCATAATAAAAAATGAATCCCAATGAATAACTCCCCTAATTCGGTGATCATGGCTTCAGTAAAGTGAAGCTATTAAAATGATGATATTTGCAGTAAATAGGGATAATCAACCGAGGTGACTACTACGCGCCAGAACATATTTAGCCCTCAAACAATGCAGGTTTTTTCCATTTGTCATCATGCTGATTTATCTGGAATAAAAATCGATTAGTCTTGTCCGGTTTCAACCTATAAATTCCGGCGATCTTCAAAAAAAAGATGAGCAGTCCCTTTCTATTTTCAGGAATTTACAAATGCAGATTGTTTCACAGCATCAACGCGAAAACCTGATTTCCGTATTCAATCACCGCCGGTGAATACCTGGCCACACGAATAAGGCGTGTTAAATATTCAAGATGTTCCGATAAAGAAATATGCGCCTTTAAATATAGCCAATGCAAAATCATCAAGGCATTGTAGGCTTCCTGTTTTTCTACTATTAAGCGATTGATCATTTTTTTATCATCAGAAATGAGAGGCATGGACAACTCAAGAGCCAGTTTAATAATAGCTTCATCAGTAATCTTGATATCACTATAATGCCACTCTATATTTATGGGCATAGCGATTTCATCCTGAACCAGATTATGGGAATGAAGAGGCAAATGTGCTATCACAGCGTCCAGAAATCCGGCTTTTTCCATATAAATAATCGAAGAGGAATCAATAACTGCTGACTTCAATTTTTTCAGGTTTTCAAGGCTTTTGGTGTAATTTGGCAATGTCTTCATATATCAATTATGATATATTTTAGTTATCTTGAACAAGGAGGAGAAAGGGTATAAATACTTTCTGTACATTATGAACAAAGAAGACAAAACCTTAAGCATTTGGCAACTAATAATCAAAGCCCTGGGCATTTTTATTTTTATCATTATATTATGGCTCATTTTGGTTTTAACCGCGGGAAATTTTTTCTGGACCGAAGCCTTATTGCTTAGCGGCGCTTATGGTATTTCAGTTTTGGTTTTCATGATTATTGGATACATAAAATTCCCCGATTTAATGAAAGAACGAACAAATCCAGGTAAAAATGTTAAACCCTGGGATCTGCTTATTATGAGAGCAGTGTACCCTGCTGTTTTAATCGCTCAATTAATTGTCTGCGCTTTGGACGCGCAACGCTTTCATTGGACCACCATTCCGGTTTATTTTCAAATAACAGGCGCGGTTTTATTTGTGATTACCGAAATCTGGACTTTTTATGTGGTGCTTTCAAACCCCTTTGCCTCCAGTGTTGTTCGAATCCAGAATGACCGGAACCAAAAAGTGATTTCAACCGGCCCTTACAAGCTGGTAAGGCATCCTATGTATTTGGGATTGCTATTATTATTTTTTGCCATTCCCCTGTTTCTTGAATCGCAATTTGGATTGGCTTTCAGTGTTTTGTTGAGTGTCATTTTTGTTATCCGCACAAAAAAAGAAGACGATACGCTAAAAGCTGAACTTGATGGTTACCAGGACTATTGCCAAAAAACAAAAAAGCGGCTGATTCCAGGTATTTGGTAAAAAATGTTTATTGTTTTTTTGAAAAATATGGCTTGAAAAAGCGTTAGGGATTGGAGCGGCAGCTTATGGTTTTTTCAAAAACCATAAGCTGAAACCCGCAGCCTGCCCTATTTGGCAGGCGAGGATTTCGAAGGCGAAAGCCGGAGCAGCGCAAAGCCCGGCCTGCCAAGCCCCCAGGCGGCAGGAAACGCCTGGGGTGTAAATTCTGTTAAAAAGTATTGCCCCCATTTTTTATCAGCTAAAATATTTTCTATGGCGGATTAATCGTTGTCA
>JAFGWI010000079.1 GCA_016937215.1 Spirochaetales bacterium
AAATATAAACCTTTTGTTAAGAATAAAAATTAGCCGATGGTATGAAACTGCATTAATTAAAGTTTATATTTGGAATTGTAACTGCAATGAATTGAAATTAAGCGCAATTCGTAATATTTGTACTCAAATATAGAATTGCTGTTTATGGGCTTATCAGGTAACGCCCAAAAAGCATAGGAGCTAAACAAATACCATAAATCAAGACTTTACCTCTCAACCAAAGGTCGTTTATAATTCACCAAGGAACAATAATGACAAACAAGAAAAAACCAACCATCGGCCTGCTTATTGACTGGGCGGCCAATTCATTCGGCCTTCGTTTGTGGGCCGGGGCGGCTGATTATACCAAAGAACACGATGCCAATCTCATCTGTTTCGTCGGAGGATCAATCAATTCTCCGCAAATGAGCGAAAAACTGAGAAACGAAATTATTAATTTTATTAATCCTCACAATATCGATGGTTTAATCGTGATTACAAGTGTTATTTCCCAATTCATAAGCGATAAGGAAATGGTAACCTTTTTCAATAAATTTAAATCCTTTCCTGTGGTTAGCGTTGGAAGAAAAATTCCTGGAGTACCCTCAATCATCATCGACAATAACACAGGAATGAAAAAGCTCATGAATCATCTGATTAATATTCATGGCTACAGAGAAATGGCTTTTATTAAAGGCCATGAAGAAAATTTCGACAATCGCGAGCGATTCAGGGTGTTTTGCGAAAGCATGAAAGAAGCCGGTTTAAAAATTGATCCTCGGTTGGTTTACAATGGTCATTATGATTTTCTTTCAGGCCGAGCTGCCGTGGACTGGTTCATCGACAAGCAGAATTTACGCCCACAGGTTATTGTATCCGCTAATGACGAAATGGCCAAAGGCGCCATTGAAGCCCTGCGAGAAAGAGGCATTCTCATGCCCGGCGAAATCGCTGTTGTTGGCTTTGACGATATAGAAAGTAACCAAACCATTCTGCCTTCCATAACCACTGTCCGCCTGCCATTGTACGAGCAAGGGCAAAAAGCCGCTCAGATGATACTTGAAATGATCGAAGGCGGCCAAGTTGAATCGCTTCGTCAGTTTCCGACTTATATTATACTGCGGGAATCCTGCGGTTGTTTTATACCGCGTTCCGTTAAAAACCCTGTTGAACAAAACCATGATATAGATTCTTTAATAAATAAAATGAATAATTGTATTTCAACCAAAGCCAATCAACTCATCGAGGAAGAAATCATTAATAATCCGCGACTCAATGTTGCCGAAATTCAAGCTAATTTTTCCGATGTTGTTAAATCTTACTTCGAAGAGCTTCTCTTAACAAATGAAAAAAAGTTTTTTAATTCCTGGCATCAATTTCTGACCCATATTCCCGATTATGAAAGCCATTATACTTTATGGAAAGAAATTCTGTCTATTATTAACGAAACCACCCAATTATTTATGGATGGAAAAATCAGAGGAAAAAGCAAAAAACTGATTACGGAAGCCAGAGAATTTTTACTAAAAACTGAAAGCAAATGGCAGTATTATATAAAGATCAAACAATCCAATGAAAATATCGCTTTGCAAGCACTTGGTGAAGAACTCAACGGCACCATCACCATCAGTGAAATTACCGACTTGCTGGAACGCAGCTTTCCGAAACTGGGAATTAAAAGCTGCTATCTGGGTCTTGCCTATATCGGACAGAACGAAACAAAGGCATCACGTCTTGTGATGGCATTTAACGAAGAAGGTATTTTAAATCTTGGACACCGAGGGCGCGAATTTCCACACACCCAATTACTGCCTCAAAACATTATTCCGCAAAACCGTTATTTTATGGCGATGGTGGATGTTTTATATCAAAGCCAGGACCAAATTGGATATATTGTTTTTGAAACCGACCCTACAGAAGGAGTCATCTACGAAAACCTGGCGCGCCGGCTACGCAGCGCCCTGAAAGGCACACTGTTACTGGAGCAAGTGAAAAACCAGGCTATGGAACTGCAAATAAGCAACAAATCACTTCACAAGGAAGTCCGCGAAAAGCTTAAAGTCGAAAAGGAATTAAGGGAAAGTGAAGCACGCTTAAGGGCCATTATTGAGGCCAACCCCATTCCCCTGACTATTTACAGAGAACGAGACGGAAAAATTCTTTTTTCCAATGAAAATTTTTTTAAAGCATTTGAAATCCCTCAGGACGAACTCACAAACAAAAACATTCAGCATTTTTTTTCCGACAAACGAGAACATCGGAATCTCCAAAAAATACTGGAAAAAAGCTGTTTCGAAGAAAAAGCCTATATCGAAAACCATGAAGTTCTCATGAAAAAAGAATCGGGCGACAGTTTTTGGGCTGTTCTGAGCTTACAATCTTTGATGTTTAACGGAGAATTAGCCGGTATTCTAAGTTTTTATGATATTACCGAGCGAAAACGTCTGGAAAAAGAAATCTTGTCTATCAGCGAAAGGGAACAAAGGCGAATAGCCCAGGACCTGCACGACGGTCTCGGACAGCTGCTTACAGGAATTTCTTTCATGACGCGCGTTCTGGAAACGGAATTAAAAAACAAGGATTTAGCCGAAGCAGAAAGCGCATCGGAAATCGGACGCTTGCTCAGTCAATCTCTTCAGTTTAACAAAAACATTATTCGCGGACTGTTTCCCGTGGAACTGGAAGAAAACGACTTAATTCACGCGTTGCAGGATTTATTAGCTAAAACAGAAACCCAATACAATATTAAATACGAATTCAATCATCAAAAAGGATTCTACATTCAGGATAAAACCAAAGCCCTGCATCTTTACCGTATTGCCCAGGAAGCGATTTTCAACATTGTCAAACATGCCGAAGCCGATAAAATCGAGGTCGCGTTAATAAAGGAAAGCGCCGAGTGGGTTTTAATTATCAGCGACAATGGCAATGGTTTATCGGGAAAACAGAAATCAGCCGGTGGAATGGGCCTTAGAATCATGCAATACCGCGCCCACATGATAGGCGGAAATATTTATTACAGCGGAGGAAACAAACAAGGCACAAAAGTTGTCTGCCGCGTACCCATGGATGAATAAAATTTTCATCTTTTACACAGGATTGTGTTCCAATGGCGGTATTTTTACTCTATATGCTATTTAAACACTAGTGTTTGATCACCAGCATTTTATTACCAGCCTTCTGAAATTCATAATCCACCTCAACAATTTTTACGCGATAATCCCTTTTAAAGCATTCAATCACATCTTCCACCACCGAGGAAGGGCGCGCATCCAGGTCCAACAGCGGGAAAATCCGTATTTCCTTGCAAACCCTAAGCATTTCAATAATGGAATCAATATGAAAATCCAGACCCAATTGCGAGTAGAGTATCAAAAAATGCGAACTCAAGCCCAGGTCCCATTCCATAGGGCCATAAGGAGTCGCTCCGGGCAAAGAGTGCGCCACATAACGACCTTCTGTCTTGCCTTTTTCGAAATCCGAAACAAAAAGCTCCATGGCCTTCATGCGAATGCTTTCAAGTTCTTCCACACTTTTTATATTTTTCCAGGTAAAATTTTCCATGTTTTTACGGGTCTGGTCAATCACCTCATCCTTTGACTCAAGAATTCGCTGTTGAATCTCCTGTTTTGAGACCTGATAAACCGGATCCAGAGAAACCACCTGTTTTCCAAGCCTGGTCATCTCGCAATTAAAACTGGCAGGGCCATCACCAAAACCGATAATCTTTTTATCCAAATCAGCCTCACTCAGGCTGAACATTTTTTTATACTCATTCAAATTTCGTCCCCAGGGAACAACTGAACTTATTTGATATTTCATAGTTATCCTTTTCTCTTGTTTTGTGAGATAAATATTATAAGGAAATTTTCTGTGTTCTAAAAGCCCATTTTCATGGGTTTTTAAAGGTGCCATAAAGGCTTACTCAAGCCGCCAAATAGCAATTCCCTATTTAAGTACAAAAACCGAATGGCCCAATGTTGTCAAACCTTGTATTGACCATTTTTCATTTTTTCAAAACCTGTTGCTTTCCCAAGAATTCTCTGGCAACTTAGAAATTTTCTCTCCCAAACAGCTATGCTGGAACTCATAGGGAGCAATTTCATCGCATTGCTTTTTCATGTTGCTGTTAATAGCACCGATGTAATAATAGGCCATTCTTTGAGCTTCCAGCAAAGTATCCAGTGTTGTTATATTATATCCGAAAAGAGGATTCTGTAAATCGAGCTTTCCTATTTTTCCAATGAATTTATTCATTCTGATCCGGATTTGATAAAAATAATCAACAATATCACGATAAGGCTGATGCAGATTTTTATTATTAACAGTGAAAGCTTTAGCATCATAGCCGGGCGTTTCCATTTTTCGTGCTTGATAAAAATAATCAGGAAAGCCATTGGGCCCGAGAATCCACTTATCCCAGAAATGAAGGATTTTCAAAATCCATGTTTCCGGTTTTGCCCTGTCGGCCCAGGGCTTCTGATTCTTCCATAAATCATCAAGCAAGTCCTCAATTTCCCACAATAAATAATTAAACTGCCCACCCAGATAAGCGCTAGCCGACACAACTTGCTCACAGGGAATTTGGCCCCTGGCATTGGTGACTGACTGGTTAAAAACCCGGCTACTCTCTAAAAAACGATCATAGGCTGCCTTTTTTTCAGGATTACTCAAAATTTCATATGCCTGATGAATGATCCTAAAAAAAAGGCTGGATTCAGCTGAATTATTATTTTTATCAGGATGATGGGCCAAAGCCATGCGACGATAGGCTGTTTTTATCTCGTTCGATGAAGCGTCGCGGGAAAGTTCAAGAATTTGGTAATAATTACTCTTCAAGTTCATGGGATGATCTGATTGTACCCATAAAATTGCTTGTGGAAAAGGCTTTATGAAAAAAAGTATTTGTTTAGCTGGTTTTTACGTTGGGCGTTTCCTGCTTTCATTTCATTACAGCAGGCCAGGCTTTCCATAACTCCGCTTTGCTTCGAAATCCTTTGGTTGCAT
>JAFGWI010000080.1 GCA_016937215.1 Spirochaetales bacterium
AAATGATTTTTGCTTTTTTCAAATCCTGGCCCCCCTGAAAATTTAACTAGAGTGTAGTACGACAAAAATCTGCTGTCAATAGCAGAAAATTACTCTGACCAAATATACCGTTAGTGAAAATTATACTCGAGTATCATTTCAGATATACTACCAAGCTTAAAGGCAGCCAGGACTCTAGCATCTGAAACGCTCTTTTTTAAAGAATCCTTGCTAAAAACGTGCCTGAAATTTTTGCTTCCATATCGTCTGGAGTAGAAAAGCTTACTTTCATTCATCCCAAGGAAAAATTTATGGAAGGCCTGCCCAGGAGCTTTTCTAAGAAGAGATTGGCCTAAAAAAAGCCTTGGCGTTTCAATCCCACATAGATCAAGCAGGGTTGGTGCAATATCAATTTGTCCAGAATATCTGTCAATGATTCCGGATTTGATAAAGCCCGGCGCATAAAAAATGCACGGGACTCTATTGTTTAAAAACCTTATCAACTTTTCAGAATCTGGTAAATTTCCAAAATCCTTTCTTAAAAGATTCATTTGATAACCTAATGGAAAAGAATGATCACCGTATATGACAAAAATAGTTTTGGAAAATATTGGTAGTTTGCTGAAATTTTCAAAAAAATCAGCAAGAGCTGAATCCGTATAATGAATAGAATTAATGTAATTATTTAATTCGATCTCTTGGTCGGTTGCATTTGCGATTTTAAAAAAAACAGGAAGATTTTTGTCCTTGAAAGGATGATGAGAACTAATTGTAAGAACCATTAGAAAAAATGGTTGCTGCATTTTTTTTACTTTCTCAAAAGTCTCATGGAAGAATCGCTTGTCATTTAACCAACCGTGAATCAAATCTTCATTGGGAAGATTTTTTTTGAAAAATTGGTAATCAAAGCCTATTTTCTTATTAAAAGATTCTGTGTTCCAAAAACTTGCGGGGGCCGAATTGCCGTATGCGCAAAAATACCCATATTTTTTCAAGGTTTTTGGAAGCGAACTGAATTCATTTTTAAAAAAGCTAAAGTGTGCAATCTTTTTTTCATGAGGCAGTAGTGAAACAAGAGTTGAAAAATCTGAATCGCTTGTTGCAATGGCGTGTGAATAGAAGTTGCGGGCTATAAGCGCTTTTTTGCTTATGGCATTTAAAAACGGCAGAATCTCTCGACCATTTTGTTTTTTATCAATAAACTCTGCCATTAGTGATTCAAATTGTATGATTACAATGTTTGGCTTAAAATCTAAAGGGCCTGATACAAAATTCAGATCAATTTCGTTTCCCACTTTACCTTTCCGGTTATCAAGAAAATCATTGATTAAAATTCTTTGTTGTTCTGTAAGAACTGGTTTATTTACAGAGTAAATTATTCCCTGGACGACTTCTTTGGCAAAGTAACCAGTGGGGGTGAATGTAATTACAGCTTCCATCTCATTGCGCCGAAATGGTTCAAACAAATCTCCCATCGGGGAAGCAAAGACATACCAAAACAAAAAAAGTAATGCCATTAGCCCGTAGAATTTTGATCTTGGTAAGGCCAAGATTCCACCAATACTAAGCTTTGGTTTTGCTTTCTGTGAAGTCATTTTGCAACTGGCGAAAAATAGCAGGTCGAGGGTAAAAACAGAAAGATGTTTGATTTCAAGTAATTCGAGGATGCTTTTGCTAATTTCACCAACATTATTGGCAAAGAGAAGAATAGAAAAGTTCAGGTTAACAGCAAAAACTTTGCTGTATAGATACATTGATATCAATAATGTTCCAAGACAAAGCTGGAGCAAAAAATGAGCTGCTAATTTGGCTTTCTTTGATTTTAACAGGTTAAGCAGACGAAAAATAAGGAATAGTTCGATGATTGTTGCTATTATGTATGCAGGGGCTGGCAAATAAGAGTATTTCCCCAAGCCAGCATAATACCAGAAGTGGAAAAATTTAAACATAGCAGAAAAAAATGAAATTTTTGTTAAAATCAAACTGTCTCAATTCCTTGCTAGATTTGGTAGTAATATTTGTTTAAATTTCTATTCTGAGTGTATTGTGTTGAAAAAACTATGTCAATGAGTGAAAAAAAGTGGAAGGCAATCTGAAGAAAGTAGTGGAAAAAGCACCTGAAATTATTGGTGTGATGATATTTTTGTTCTGCATGGTCTTTCTGAGCTGGGCTGCCGATTTTATTGAACCTCAGGCAACTTTTGATGCTGCTTACTATCATATAATGGTTGATCAACTTGAGCAGGGCAAGGGATTTACCGAACCAATTATCTGGAATTATATTAATCCTCGCGATTCGATTGAACACCCCATGGATTACTGGATGCCTCTGGGAATCATCCTCTATTATTGCAGTCGTTTAATCTGGGGCGTTTCAGGAGAAATATGGCTAAATATTATTATCTGGAGCTCTCTATCTCTTGCAGTGTTTTTTCAGGTAAAAAAACATACTGGCAGCAGGCTTTCGTCAGTTTTTGCTTTCTTTCTCATGCTCGGTTGTGGACGAAATTTATTTTACCTCCTGACGACCGATAATATAGCCTTCTATGCCGCAATAGGTTTCCTGCTTTTCAATAACCTTTATAAAGCTGAAGACTGTTGGTTAAAAATTGCCTTTGTCTCAGCTCTGGCTGCTTTAATGAGAATTGAGGGAACTCTTGTCGCGGCTTTCGTCTGTTTCTTTGTTTTTTATCGCTGTCGCCGCTTTAAAGTATTGGCTCTGATGATTATTGCCATACTGGCTTTTGTTTCGCCCTGGATGATAAGAAACCTTCTCGTCCTGGGAAAGCTTTGGACCTCTAATTTGAAAGCGCTGCTGATTGTTAATTACAATGATATCTTTTGCAGCGATTTTTCCGGCAGCCTGGAAAACTTTTTTTTGCAAGGCTGGCAG
>JAFGWI010000081.1 GCA_016937215.1 Spirochaetales bacterium
AAGCGAAGCGGAGTTATGGAAAGCCTGGCCTGCTGTAATGAAATGAAAGCAGGAAACGCCCAACATAACAACCAGCTAAACAAATACTTAAATTCATAAACATCAAATATTTTCTCATATAAAGCTGTTGAACAGGCTTCATTTCTTGCTGAATACCTAATGGCCCCATGTTAAACCCACTTACCGCACTAAAATATTAATTTCTTATATTATAGAGAAATAGAGAAGGCGATTTTGCAAATCGCAAATTCTTAACTCTAAATAATATAAGAAATTACCTAAATTCACTGCGGAATGTAAGGTTAAATGTTTTTTCAAGGATTTCCAGTTCGACGTCACAGAGCAAGTGCTTGAACAATTCTTCGATATAATGAAAACATTTTTCTCCAATGTATTTCGCTGTTTATAGCATCAACTTCTTGATGGGAACATCAATATTTAAAATCATATTCATTCCTCAAATATGGTTGAAATATAACCCGATTGACCATGGCGATGTCTATTGTTTGCTTTTGTGTTCCAATTGCCGAAAAAGGCCCTGTGTCCCCTGATTTTATCAGGTGTGCTTGAATACAAGAAACCACGTAAAATTAACTATCCGAAAAGATGGCAATTATGTTATATCAAGGGAGTGTTTCGATGACACTTTGGTAAGGGACAACATGATGGCACTTATTCAACCTCTGCTCAAGTAAATGAGTAATCCTATTTGTTTAGTTAAGTAAAAAATATAAATTCACAGCAACAACGAAGTACCAAGCATCAAATTTAAGAGATGTTTCTCTCTATGTTGTTGATAGCGTGCTGAAACAAACACACAACCTGAACGTTAATCGTCAAATAGTTGTTACACCCATCTTTATTAAATTCAGTTTGTTTAGTATAATTTTGCTATGGCAAAATATCGTAAATTCACAAAATCCTTTGGCTTGCTCGCGCCTCCCGATTTGCTTAAGGAATGGCACCCAACGAAAAACGGCAAGAAAAAGCCTGAAGATTACAGTCCGGGGTCCAATGTAAAAATCTGGTGGAAATGCTCTAAGGGGCATGAATGGCAATCAATCATCCTTCACCGCTTCAATGGTTCGCACTGTCCCTATTGCCAGAACAAAGTGCCCTGTGAAGATAATTGCCTGGCAACAATAAACCCGGAGCTGGCTAAAGAATGGCACCCCAGCAAAAACGGCGATTTTACGCCAAAGGATGTTGTTCCGAAATCCCAAAAAAAGGCTTGGTGGATTTGTAAAAAAGGCCATCAATGGCAGGCTGCGCTTTATCATAGAAGCCGGGGGCAAGGATGTCCCTATTGCACGGGCGTTAAAGTCTGCGACGATAACTGTCTGGCTACTAATAAACCGGCTTTGGCCAAAGAATGGCACACCAAAAAAAACGGGAAACTGACCCCCAAGGACGTTGTAGCAGGCTCAAGAAAAACTGTCTGGTGGAAGTGTTCCAAGGGCCATGAATGGCAAGCGGTAATTCATAACCGGCCAAGGTGTCCGATATGTCGTAAGTTTGAACAAAGCAGCAAATAATCGGCTTTTTTAGAGCTCTCAGACTATTTTTTTACTATTACCTTATATTGATAGTAAAGCCGTTCAGGACATCTCTATATAGCTTAAGGCCCCGGTGTTTTTCTGGAAATCACAATCGCCATTTTGTACATTGTTCTGAACATGTTATTGACAGAATAATAGCGGTTACGTCCCAAATGGCTTATCCCGTCAGGATAACGGGCAGAATTCAGCCACCAGTCATGGGGCATGGGATCATGAACAATAAAATAGCGCTTATCCTTGCTATAACCTTTGATAATGCTGTAATGTCCGCCGGAATCATTGTAATGACGGCCGAATAAGTCATAAACCGGGTTTCCTTTGGCGACTTCAATGTTGCCGCGATCATATGAAACAATAAGGATTTTGTCCTGATCGATAAAATCAAATACTTCTTCGCTAGACTTAAGGTAAACTGTTTTGTTTTCGATTCCGTATTGGTTGATGCTGGAAATAATATGCCCAAAGTCGACCGCGCCGTCAGGATAGGGACGGCCAATATAACTGCGTATTTCATTTACATTAACATCAATACCGAGGGCCCAGCCAATTGCCATGGCTGTGCTTGAAGGGCCGCAATTACCTTTAAATGATACACCATATTGGGTTTTGTACCAGTACATATCTTCCCGGTCGGAATGGACAGAGGAAATGGGGCTGATAAAATAAAAACCAGTGTGGGTGTAGCCCTGGGTCTCGATAGTAACCTTGGCGTATCCTGTATTGATCACTTCAAATTTGTCGGTGTTCTTTACCTGCTTGATAATGCTCCGCGTACCTGAAATCTTGCACTTATAATCAAAAGCCACCTGTTGGCCCAGGTTGTCGATGGCTTGGGCATCCAGGCTGATAATGTCGCCTTTGTTTGCCGTAAAATATTCCCGCCGGGTGAATTGTATATTTGCCAGCCTTCGGACATTAAGCCGGATGGTATTGGATTGAATTTCATTATTGTTTTCATCCACGACTTTGAGGCGCACCGAATAATCGCCCTTTTCCTTGTAAGTATAATTGGGATTTTTGTCGTAAATAATCTGGCCATCGCCCATATCCCAAATAAACTTTTTAACCTTGTCCCTTGTATTTGTTGAAATGGAAAATTGCACTTCAAAGGGCACAAGACCTGTTTCCTGATCAGAAGCGATGGTAATCTTGGATAGCATGCGCGGAATGTAAATTCTTTCTCCTGGTGTGAGCAGCATGTTATTGGTTAATTTGTTGTATTGAGCCAGTTCGTGATAGGTAATCCCGTTTTTTTTGGCAATGCTGTAAAGGGTTTCGTTTTTGGAGACAATATGCACATCGTGTTCCGTGGGAATCTTAATGCGATCACCCGGTGACAAACTATCGTTATTATCAAGATCGTTGAGATTCATGATAATTTTAACCGGAACCTTGAATTTGGCCGCGACTTTTTCAAGATTTTCGTTTTGCTTCAAAGTATAGTATTTATCGCTTCCAAAAATGGAAAGAGACAGGAACAAAACAATAAAAAAGACAAGATAGGAAGCCGTAATGACCATCCTGATAAAGCGTTGAAAGCGGATGCGCATCCTGCGGGCCCTGTATGATAAACCCTCCAGCCGGGCAAGTTCTTCTTCTTTTTTTGTATCCCAAATCTTCTTTTTTAAAGGCTGGTTAGCACTGCCTTTAGTGGGACTGTTTGTTTGTTTATTATAATCTGGATATTCCATAAATGCTCCGCTTGTAATGGTTTCTCAGTATCCTTTTATACTTAAAAAAAGTCAATATTGCCGCGTGTTTCAGCAAAAGTCTCTTACCATTATCGGCATAGGGGCGAAGCACAAAACCCACTTTCCGCGCTAAGATATTAGTTTCTTATATTATCAAGAAAATACCTAAATTCACTGCGGAATGTGGGATAAATGCCAGAACTAATTACAAAGGCCGGGTAATATAAGTTATCTCTATAAAGATCTACATTTGATTTGTGAAGATGTATCCGGGGGTTCCCCCATTCCGCCTTGCTTCATGGGGTCGGGCTTTACAGCACTCCGCCTCTCGGCTCCGAACAGCCATGGCGTGAAAGTATCACGCCATGGCTGTTGGCTGCGCTTTTTTTGAAAAAAAAGCTCGCCTGCTTCCAATCCCTAACCTGTTATCAGCTATAGCCCTAGTGGGCTTTGCCCTGATTGGCCACCTCTTCCATTAGGCTCTTTATTTTTTCCGGGTCGCCAAGATAATAATGAGTCATGGGCTTTAAATCATCATTCAGTTCGTAAACCAAAGGAATACCTGTTGGAATATTCAAGCTTACAATATCTTCCTCACTAACATGATCAAGATATTTGACTAGTGCCCTTAAACTGTTTCCGTGGGCCGCGATAATGACCCTTTTGCCTTTCTTTATTTCAGGGGCAATCGTGTTTTTCCAGTAAGGCAAAAAACGCTCTACCGTATCTTTCAGGCATTCGGTATTGGGAAGTTCGCTTTCAGGCAAATCCATGTAGCGCCGGTCGTGGCCAGGATAGCGGGGGTCGCTTTTTTCCAAAGACGGTGGTGCTATATCGTAGCTTCTCCGCCAGATGAGCACCTGGTCATCGCCATGCTTAGCCGCGGTTTCCGCCTTGTTCAGACCCTGGAGCTCGCCGTAATGCCTCTCGTTGAGCCGCCAGGAGCGATGAACCGGTATCCACATAAGGTCCATGGTTTCCATAACCGTCCATAGTGTTTTAATGGCTCGCTTCAAAAGGGAGGTATAGGCTAGGTCAAATTCAAAGCCCTTGTGCTTCAAAATTTCTCCGGCTTCAAGGGCTTCAGCTATGCCTTTTTCCGATAAATCCACATCGGTCCAGCCGGTGAAGCGATTTTCTTTATTCCATTGGCTTTCGCCGTGACGAAGTAAAACAAGTTTATGCATTAATGCCTCCTTTTTTAACCTCAATCACCTGATAAAGCAGGTCTATTATGAATTGCCTTTTGTTTTAATGGTGACAAAGCTCGTTCCAAACAAATAGTCCTCATGAAAAGGCAATAATTTGTTAATCGTTCACATACTTAATGGTCCTCTGTTCAAAATGCCAAGCATATCCTTATGAATCAGGTTATTTGAGCCTACAATATAGGACGCTTCAATATTTATTCCCTTGCCTTGCTGATTGGTGATTTTGCCGCCAGATTCTTCCAGAATGATTTTTCCCGCTGAAAAGTCCCAGGGGTTAAGGCGGTATTCCCAGTAACCTTCAGCCCGGCCGGCGGCCACATAGGCCAGGTCAAGGGCGGCTGAACCAAGGCGCCGTATGCCGTGAATGGGCGCTTCCATGAACAGGCGGATGTTTTCCAGAGTGTCCAGCATTTCCTGGCCGCGGCTGTAGAAAAAACCGGTGATCAGGAGTGACGTTTTCAGAGTACTGTTTTCTGAAACCGATATTTTATGGCCATTTAAAAAAGCGCCCTGGCCCATGGACGCGTAAAATTCTTCGTTTTTGGCAGAATCGAAAACCACTCCGGCAATAATCTGTTTTTCATAAGCACAGGCGATGGAAACCGAGTAGTGCGGCAAGCCATGGGCATAATTACTGGTACCATCCAGGGGGTCAATAATCCAGAGATAGGGCGAATCGCTTTGTACGTATTTGTTTTCCTCTGCCAGAATATTATGACCGGGAAATTCCGATAGGATATAATCTACAATCACCTTTTCCGCTTCAAGGTCTGTCTGTGTCAGAATGTCGTAGGAACCGCTTTTGGTGCTGAATGCCCTTTTTCCCGTGGCATATTTTTTGTGAATTGCACCGGCTTTTTGGCCTGCTTCCCGGGCGCAATGCAGTATTTTTTCAATTTTTATCATAAAGCAAAAGTACTAAAAGCTTTAAAATGTTACAATAGTTAAATGGGGGCCCTTCATTGAGATTGAAAAAAGTTTTATACTGCTGTTTATTGTTTTATAGTAACTGTCCAGCCGATATGAAAAAACTCGGCCCTGAGTCATTCTGAGGAGGAACGATAAGGCTGGTTATAAATACTTCGCGTTTATTGCCTAGCTCTGCCGCCTAAAGAATCTTCCCTGGCTCAAGCAGTATTGCTTTGGTTATTCGCATAAACACTTGATCAGCGAAGCAACATCTCATAACCAACTGAGATCCTTCATTCCGTTTCGCTTTGTTCAGGATGACAACGTGGAGTGAAAAATAAGGGTTAGTATAAATAGCTACCCGGAATACTGTGTTAGGGATTGGAGCGGCGTGAACTGGTTTTTTCAAAAACCAGTTCACGAAACCCGGAGCCTGCCCTATTGGCAGGCGAGGATTTCGGAGCGAAGCGGAGCCGCATAAAGCCCGACCTGCCAAGCCCCTGGGCGGCAGGCAACACCCAAAATATTATGAACAGAAAACAAACGCTTTAACTGCGATGAAACGAGGTTGAATCATGGGAAAATTATGGGAAAAGGACTATCAGGTGAACTCCTTGCTGGAGGATTTTACGGTAGGCGATGATTATATTCTGGACAAGTCGCTGGTAGGGGCCGATTGCCTGGCATCCATCGCTCACGCGAAAATGCTGGAGAAAATCGGTATTCTCGGCCTTGATGAGGGTGAAAAGCTCACCGGGGCTTTGCGGATAATTATCACCGCCTGGCTGAAAAATGATTTTGTGATTGATAAAAAGGATGAGGATTGTCACACGGCCATCGAAAACCGTTTGATCGGGCAGCTGGGCGAAACCGGCAAGAAGATCCACACCGGGCGTTCCCGGAACGATCAGGTTCTGGCGGCTTTGCGGGTGTTTACCCGGGAGCATTTGAATATCATTACAGGCGAGGTGTTGGCTTTGTCGCGTCTTATGGGCGAATTCGCTCAAAAGCACAGCCTTGTTCCCATGGCCGGCCGCACCCATATGCAGATCGCCATGCCCTCTTCGGTGGGGCTTTGGGCCGGTGCTTACGCCGAGGAGCTCTTTGACAGCCTGGTTTTGATCAGCAGCGCTTATGTGTTAAATGATCGTTCGCCCCTTGGTTCCGCGGCAAGTTACGGCGTACCCCTTCCCCTGGATCGTGAAATGGTAGCTGATTTGCTTGGTTTTTCCGAGGTGCACAATAATGTGTTGGCTGTGCAAAACGGTCGTGGTAAAATCGAAAGCATTGTTCTTGATGCTCTTGAACAAACAGTTCTGACCCTGGCGAAGCTTTCTTCTGACCTCATACTATACTCCATGCCTGAATTCGGCTATTTTTCACTTCCCAAGGAGCTTTGTACTGGTTCCAGCATTATGCCCCAG
The DNA here is from genome assembly GCA_016937215.1 of Spirochaetales bacterium. Classification (GTDB taxonomy): domain Bacteria; phylum Spirochaetota; class Spirochaetia; order SZUA-6; family JAFGRV01; genus JAFGWI01. The sequence continues at coordinate 6,795 of JAFGWI010000081.1, forward strand.
AAAAAGAACCCCGATGGTCTGGAATTGCTCAGGGCCAAGGCCAATGTGTTGTCCGGCTATATTACTCAGATCAAGGGGATTATCCGCAATTTGCCCTCAGGTTATAACCGTGATTTTCAGGAAACCAAGGGGCCTTTACTCAAGGGGCTGAAGCTGACCCTTGATTGTGTGCGCATCATGAGTCTGACCTTTCAGAACCTCACCGTTCATGAGGATAAGCTGGCCAAGGGCTTTATTCCTGAGATTTATGCCACTGACATTGCCATCGACATGGTGCAAAAGGGCGAAGCCTTTCGTGATGCCTATAAAAAGGTGGGGCTTTCCATCGATTCGCTCAGCGAGCAAAACCCCCGGGATTATGTGATGAACAGAAAATCCACAGGCACAACGGGCAATCTGAATCTTGAAAGGCTTTTTGCCAAGATCGATGACCAGGAAGCCTTGCTTGATAAGCGTGTAAATAAATTACAGCAGGTGTATCAGAATTTGTTGAGTCAGAAGCTTGGCTCCATTGACTTAATTCCCGGAATTTAGGAAATTCACGTATGGAACTACTTAGAATTATTAGAAAACCCTTTAGGTATCAGTTTTTTAATGCCACCTTTGTATTGATAGGCATTAATGTGGTGGTTTATTTATTATCACTGTTGAATGATAATCTTTTTAATTATTTTGCTTTAATACCTATGCAAAGCAGGTATGCCAGCTATTTCTGGCAACCCCTGACTTATATGTTCATGCATGACCCTTATCACCAAAGTCATATTCTTTTTAATATGATCGGCTTGTTTATGTTCGGAAACACCCTGGAAAAACGCCTGGGAAGCAGGGAATTTCTGCTGTTTTATTTGTTAACAGGAGTCTTAACCGGTATTTTGCTTTTTTTCTTTTCTTCTGGCATGACGATAGGGGCTTCGGGAGCTTTATTCGCGGTTTTATTGGCCTATGCCTGTTTTTTTCCGGATACTCAAATCCTGTTGATGATGGTTATTCCCGTGAAGGCAACCATAGCCGTGTTGATTTTTATTGTGATCACCACTGTCAGCTTGTTTTTCTCCTTTGGTGGAAATGTATCTCACTTAGGGCATTTGGGAGGCCTTGTTTTCGGTTTTATCTATTTACGACTCCGCCTGGGGATCGATCCTGTGAGGGTGTTTTTTCATAAATAGCTACTGCTTATAAACCGATAATCTTTTTATGAAGAGGATTGTTCTGGTTATAGCTTTTTGCTTATTGTTATTGTCTCAGCTTAATGCCATTCATCCTGTTGTATCCATTTATTCCTGGTGTGAACTGGATCCCTTTATTTATGAACAGGGAATGGATTATCCACTTAGCAAAGAAGAGGCAGCCAGGCGCCTTCTGGAAGAGGCAAGACAGGTTTTTTCCGGCATGATCTATGGCTACAGCTTTACTTATACTCCCAGTGACAAGGCGCGGCAGGTAAGTGAAGAATTTGATTTGCTTCCCCACAGCGAGATTCTTTGGGGTGATACCAGTTTATCCATAGAAAAATCCAAAATCATCGAGAACCGCTTAGTGGCCAAAGCCAATTATGTCCTGAATGCCGCGCAAATTAATTGGCTGTCGGCTTGGCAAAGCGCTGATATTGAAGTCAGCGAAGCCCGCGGAGAGTCTGATTTGTTTAAAGGCTCTAAAAATAAAATAAAAGCCCTGGAAAACGCGATTAAGGAAGCTATCCGTTATTGGGCAAGGAACCGCTATTTTAACAAACCCAAACAAATAAAAGGGCGTTTGATAATTGAAGAAGAACCTGTCTTCACGGTAAATGCCGGAAAATACATAGCCCATACAAGAATTCGGCTGATTATTGACCATTTTTTACACTATAAAATCTATTAAGATATTTTTGTTATGTTTTTCTGAGATTTTTAAATAATGTCAAAAGAAAAGCAGTTATGGAAAAGCAGTTTTTTTTAATGCCCAGTATAATGAACCAAAATTAGGAAGAATTATAAGAAAAAGGGTATAAAAATGTTAGTTGAGAATTTCACAAAAACCATTAAATTCATGATCATTGATGATCATCCGATTTTTATTCAAGGTTTAAAATTGTATTTACAGTCACAGCCGGAATTTGAGATTGTGGGGAATGCTAAAAACCGGCAGGAAGCCTATGATAAAATAAGAGAATATGAACCTGATTTTGTCATTGTCGATGTATCTCTTAAAGCAACCAATGGTATTTCTTTGGTAGCTGCTTTAAAAAAGGATTTTGCTGATTTAAAAATACTCATGCTTTCCATGCACGATGAAAAAACCTATGCAGAAAAAGCCTTGAGGGCCGGAGCGAATGGATATATCATGAAACATGAAGATCCGGACAAGCTTATGGAAGCTATCAGAAATATTATAAGCGGCCAAATTTACCTGAGTGATGATATGAAAGAATACTTATTAAACGACATTGTTAACGCCTCAAGGCCGTCGCTTTTTAGTAATCAATCGAAAATTGAAGCATTATCCAGTCGGGAATTTGAAACATTTCTCCTCATGAGCCAGGGGTTCAGTCCAAAACAGATAGCCGAAGAATTACATTTGAATGTGAATACCATTCAATCTTACAATAAAAAAATCAAGGCCAAATTTAATTTAAAAACCACCAAGGAATTGAGGCAGTTTGCTGTACATTGGGGATTAACCAATTTTTCCTAAGCTAAAATAATAATCACTCTTTTTCACTGAAGGCTACTATAGTAAGCGTGATAATGGCCCTTATTATAGTACCTCTGGAAAGTGAAGGAAAATCATTCTTAAGAATTATGGCAACTCCTATGCTCGTCTCTCAATCCACTTTGTAATGTGTGATGTAATAAAAATTTTGTTTTTACCAGAAATTCCTTGAATTTGTAATTTAATATCCATAATACTTATTCTTATGGGTGATAAAGCGAATAAAATCCATATTGGATATATAGTGGATTGGCTGGATAACGAATATCAGAAACAAATAGCAGAAGGCATTATTGAGGCTGTTAATGAGAATTCTATTAAAATCACCCTGTTTGAAGGCGCGGCTTATATCCCAAAGGATCATGACGCGAAGAAAAACTATATTTTCAATTTGGCAAAAACATCGCGTATTGATGGATTAATCATTCAGGCTGTTTCATTATCCCATTATTTTAAAACCCTCACTAATTTAAAAGATTTCTGTGATAGCTATTCTCAACCTGCTGTTTGCATTGGTCTTGAAATTCCGGGTCACCCAAGTATTGTTCCTTCCCATCTTCAAGGATTTGAGGATTTATTGAATCATTTGATAATAGACCATGGGTATAAGAAATTTTTACTTGTTACTGGTCCTGAAGATAATAATGAAGTGCAAATGCGTATTGAAATGTTCAAAAAGGTAGTTGAAAAACATAATTTGGAGATTAATTCCAGCCATATCATCAATGGTGAATTTATTCATTCCCGGGCTTACGCGGCCATAAAAAATTTTTTGAAAAACAATTCTTTTGATTTTGATGCCATAGTTTCTTTTAATGATGATATGGCTTTCGGGATAATTCAGGCCTTAAAGGAATTATCAATCAATGTGCCAGATAATGTGGCCATAAGTGGTTTTGATAATGTAAGTGAATCTGCCTATTTTGAACCTGGTTTATCGACCATCGATCAAAATTTGAAAGAACAAGGGCGACAAGCTGTATTGACTCTTTTGAAACGCATAAATGGTCAAAAAGTTCCAGAAAAGATAGATATTGAAACAAAAGCGGTTATTCGAGAGTCCTGCGGCTGCAAGAACGAAAATATAAAGGATCGCTCTATTCAGAGCACAAATAATGAGTATTTAAGATTAAAGGAAAGAAACAGGCTCATCGATGATTTTCGTACAACAAATATAAATATCCGTTTGCGCGGAAAAAAAATATGGGATCTGCTTGTGTCAAAATTATCGTTTCTTGAAGTATCCATGGTGATAGTGGTTCTTTTTGATAAAAAAAGCAAATCCCTTCCAACAGAGTACAGCCGTATACCTTTTGCTTATATTGACGCGAATATAAATATTGATACAACAAAAATATTCCTGACTGAAGAGTTAATTCCTCAGGAGTTGCAGCTTAATCTTTATCAATCTTACATTATTGAGCCGATAAGCCATGAAGATAAGGTTTTTGGTTATCTGGTTTTTAATTATAAATCCGATTTACTGGATATTTACCGTACATTGCGAAATATTCTTTCTAATATATTTTTTGAAGGAATTTTATTTAAACGGGTAAAAATGCAGAAAGACATTCTGATAAAACAGAAAAAGCAATTAAAAGAAAACCTCGATTATATGCGCAGCGCCATGTCGGCATTTATTGAAACCCTTGTTAAAACCGTTGAAATAAAGGACCCCTACACAGCAGGTCATCAGCGCCGTGTTTCTGATTTAGCCCGAAGCATTGCACTTGAATTAGGATTGGGTGAATTTGAAGTTGAAGGAATTCGTATGGCTGGAATTATTCATGATTTGGGTAAAATCTATGTGCCAACCGAAATTTTAAATAAACCAGGAAAATTGCGCGATATGGAATTCCGTTTGATCAAAACCCATCCTACTGTGGCTTATGATATATTAAAATCCATACATTTTCCCTGGCCCATAGCTGATATTGTTTTACAGCATCATGAACACCTCGATGGTACTGGTTACCCGAATAATTTGAAAAAAAATGATATTCTCCTTGCGGCTCGCATTATCGCGGTTGCCGATGTGGTCGAAGCCATGGCTTCTCACAGGCCCTATCGTCCTTCACTTGGTGTGGATAAGGCATTAACCGAAATTTTTTCAAAAAAAGATGTTTTTTTTGACGCGGAAATTGTTGATATCTGTATAAGATTGTTTACGCAAAAGGACTATAACTTTTCTGTTAAGTAAGCGGGGCTTTTGTTGAACTGAAATTGGGTGCGAAAAGTGGGTTTTATAATTCAGGTTGTCCCGCAAGCCTTAAACAAGCTTTAAGGTGCTTAAAAGGAGCTTTGTACTCAAAATTAGAGAGGTTTAAACTCTAATTTTGATAATAAAATGCCATAAATACTTCGCGGGACAGCCTGTACTAGTTCTAATCAAAAATAATGTCATTTTCGCTTATTTTATTATCATTTGATAATAAGATCGCTCTTTGTATAACGTTTCTTAATTGACGAATATTGCCCTGCCACTCATGGTTTATCAATTTTTCAAGGGCTTCTGGGCTGAGTGTTTTTTTGCTTTTATTTACCTGTTCAATAAAATAAGCTGCCAGGATGGGAATATCTGTTTTTCTTTCCCGCAGGGGAGGGATTTTTAGGGGCAATACAAATAATCGATAGTACAAATCTTCCCGGAAATTACCCTGCTTTACCTGTTCCTTAATGTCTCTGTTAGTGGCTGTAATGATTCGGAGGTTCAATGGAATGCTTTTTGATCCACCGACCCTCAGAATCTCTTTTTTTTCCAGAACACGAAGTAATTTTACCTGGGCTTTTAAGGGCATCTCGCCAATTTCATCGAGAAAGAGCGAGCCCCCATTAGCGCGTTCGAAATACCCTGCTTTTTGAACAGCATCGGTAAAAGCACCTTTTTCAGAACCAAAAAGTTCGCTTTCCACCAAATTTTCCGGAATAGCCCCGCAATTCACGGCAATAAAGGGTGCATTAGAACGAAAGGAGTGCAAATGAATAGCCTCGGCGACCAACTCTTTGCCAGTGCCGCTTTCACCGCTTATTAACACAGGCGCGTCGGATTGGGCGAATTTGATGATTTGTTCCTTTATCATGATGATTGCCGGGCTATCACCAATAATATTATTTACTTGATGATGACTATATTCATAAATTCCTCTGGCCGCGGCATTTTGTAATGCCCGCCAAATAGTTCCCTTCAAAGTCTCAATATTGTAGGGCTTGAGCATATAATCATAAGCCCCGGAACGTACAGCTTGCACAATAGTTGTGACCTCGCTAATGCTTGTGACCATAATAACGGGAGGCGGATTTTGGAAACCCTGAATTTTTTTCAAAACTGTAACCCCGTCTTCTCCAGGCAGATTGATATCCAGTAAAACAATGTCCGGCTTGTTTTCCTTTATTTTATCAAGACCATCTTCCCCTGAATAAGCGGAAAGCATGGTGTAGTCCTTTGATAAAATCATCGAAAGAGTACGTTGAGCGTTAGGGTCATCATCTATGAAAAGTATTTTTATCACCTAATAAAATAATAATTTCTATTTTTATAATCTTCAAGTTTATTATGAGTAATACTAAAAAACCAATACCTCTTGGTTCTCGGTTGCACGTTTTTTTATTTGATCTTAATTAAGTTGGGCGTTACCTGCCTCCCCTCCGGTCCGGCAGGCCGGGCTTTACGGAGCTCCGCTTCGCTCCGAAGTTTTGTCCGCTGAAAACGCGGACAAAAGCTTTTCGTCGGTTTTTTGAAAAAAACCTCCTCACCCCTTCAATCCCTAACGCGCTAATAACAGAATTACCAATTTAAAAAATGGTTAAACCAATTAATTAAACACCCCATTTGAGCTTCAAATATTTTTTTGAAATACCGGAAATTAACTATTTACATTCAGGTTCGTTTTCTTCAGGTTCCCTGCCAGTAACACTTTCATAAATCCGGGTGGAAACAGGTGGACAACCAGGCACAAAAATGCCCAGATCAGCAAACTTTTTGGTACAATTTCCAACCAGGATAGTACCTTTTTTTATGGAATCTGTTACATTCTTGCCAATGGCTAAATGAAATTTTCCATCATCAAGCAAAAAGGACATCATATCCTCATAATAGCGCTTCAGAAAAAGCATGACCGTCGATTGACAGGCCGAGCAGGATTCGCAGTCGTAAATCATGATATTGGGATATTCCATGGATATGCTTGTTGGCGGTTCTTTATAGTCTGTTATATGTAATTTATAATCAGCGGCATTTGGTCCCACTATATCATAATCCTCAAAACGGAAGGGTATTTGCTGTCGCTGAGCAATCAATGCCAAATGGGGAATCTTCTGATGATCCAGCCCCATCATTTTGATTGCAAAAATATCAGCCCCCATGGGATTCCATGAGGCAACAGCAAAATCCGACTTAATGGCCTCTCCTCCCGAAGGCCCTAAACCTTCCATGCCAATATAGCCGTCAACAACAGTTAAATCCGGCATCAGTATTTCCGCCAAATCGGAAATTGCGGAATCCAGAGTTTTTTCCGGAAATACCCGGCTTTTTTCATATTCCAGTTGATGATAGCGGACCTTTTCATGACGATATAAACAACCCTTCATGTTTTTAATACCAAGGGTGACTCCAGTATGCATATGGGTTTTTGCAACCGGTAAAGACAGGATAATATCAAAATCCATTACAGCGGAACAAATTTTCGTAGATTCCAGAATTCGAAAGCCGGGAATATTTTTTTTCACAGGCTGCCCCTGATTTAAATCCACCAGTTCGATCTGATTTCTCTCAGCAATTTCAACGATACCGCTTCGTTCAAAGGCTTTCATGGTATCGACCCCGACGATAGGGCTTTCTCCAACAGCTATTCGCAGTGCGCCTGCTTTTTTTAACACATGAATTACCGCTTCAACCGCTTGAGGATGGGTATTGATGCCTTGTTCAGGGAGGGCTGCCCGCCCATTATTAGGCTTTATTAAAACCGATTTACCCTTTATCGCTGATAGATCAAGCGATTCAAGTGCCAGTTTCGCATTTTCATAAGGACCGGCCTTACAACAGATAGATACTACTTGTTTCATAATGATAGCTTAATATATTGGGAACAGCAGAAAATATCAAGCTTTCTCAAGGCCCAATCCCCAAATTTGTCTTTCCAACGCGGGCTTATAGACCCAGAAAGACATCTGCAAAACCTTATAAAAAACCATAAAACCTGGCTTTATTGAATGTTTTTTTAAAAGAAGCCGGTAAATTCGTTTGAATTTTCGGGCTAAGACGCCTATTATTTATGGTAGTATGCTTTTTACCGAGTATTTAAGGAGTAAAATAATGAAAAAATACTTATCTATATTTTTACTTTTATTTTTAGTTATTGGAGTATCCGCGCAGGATACAAATAATCTTCTAGACACTTTTTTAGATAACTTTGAAAAAGCCACCGATGAAATCAAATACCAGGTTTTACTGGATGCAGTTGACATGGGTATGGCTGGCTTTGGCCCTCTTTATATTAAAGCTGTAAATTATGTCATTGATAATCAGGCAAGTATTCGAAAAAATTCCACATTGAATCAAATTGGTCAATTCGCTGTTAACCAGATCGCTAAAACAGCCTATAAACCAGCTACTGACTCTGTTTGGAAATATTTCACCATAGACGCAACTAATGAGAGCCGCTTAATCGCCTTGGATGCCATGAAAATTATTGCGATAGATAATGAAAGGGTCATCAAGGGATTGTGTGATTGGCTGGAAGCTCAAACCTCCAGTTTCCGGGCAGGTGCCACACCCGATTTACAGGTCATTCGGTCCACAGTAGAAACATTAGGTGTTTGGAAAAATAATGTAGCCTTTAAGCCTTTATTTAATGCCATGAGAATAAAATACTCCGAAGAAATCACCCGCGCCGCTGAGAAAGCCATTTTGCAGCTTGAAGGGGACCCAAAAGATCTTTACCTTTCGGTCATCAAAGACAGACCAATGGATGAAAAACTCGACGCATTAAAAACCCTATTGCGTTCAGCAGATTTTAAAGACACAGAAAAAGCCGAAGTTGCCTTGGCCGCCTTGGAAGTGGCGCTTCATACCAATTTATCCGACTCCGATGAAAAACAAACAGCTCGCTTAATTCGCTATACTGCCACCGAAGAATTATCACGACAAAAATGGACCGCAGCAGCCAACCTAATTATTGAGCATTTTAACCAAAGCATTGATGAATTTGATAAGGGTGTTTCAGCAAAGATTTTTTTAATTTCCGCTATTACAGCCCTGGGGAATATGCAGAATAATAACGCAGCCAAGCGTTTAACCTTATACCTCGATTTATTGAATTCCTATACCGAACATTCCCAACCATATGACGAGCAAATTGTATTATCAGTAATTCAGTCCCTTGAATCACTGGCCGATTCTATTTCATCATCAACTTTATTGTATACGCGCTATTTGAACTATAATGACACTATTAAAAAAGCCGCTCTGAAAGCGCTTCAAAGCCTGAAATAAGGCAGAATCATTCTTGTTAAGACAATAATGAGGGGTAAAAAACTTTTATGAAAAAAGATTTGCCCCTTTTTTTCATTTTCACAATACTGACTTTTATCTTTTTTTTTGCTTTTTCATTTGGTTTATTAAAACATATTTTTCTCGCAGCTGTACCCCTAGGAAGTCTGGGCATAGTATTTTATCATTTTTCAAAAAACACCAAGACTCCTGGTATTTTACTGATTATTTTCGCCATTTCATTATGTTTTGGGGCCTTCTCTCATAGCCGTATCGAGTTTGAAACTTCATCTTTTTTTTGGGGATTGGTGCCTTCACAAATTCACAAAATTAATGGAAAGATTGTGGCAGATTCAGTGGAAACATCAAATCACTATAAAAGTTTCAAAATATGGCTTTACTCTGTTTCAAATAAAGATGAGACTTTAATCACCCAGGCTAAAGGGATTCTTCCTGTTATTGCAGACACAAAACAAGATTTTTTCATGGGTCAGCTGATCACAATAAAGAGCCAACCGATTGTAAATCAAAACAGAGGCTGGTTCCTTTTTTGTGGAGCTGAAAATATATCAGTAAACAAACCAAGTTTTCCAGCTCTGCAATGGCGCATTAATATTTTGCAAAACTTTATTAGAAAAATTGATGCTTATTTTGGTTCTTTTGGCTCGCTATTCAAGGCCCTGTTTTTAGGAATAAAGAGCGATATTCCGCCAGATACAAATAAAGCTTTTCAGGACTCCGGGACACTTCATTTATTGGCTCTCTCAGGCCTTCACGTAGGAATTATTTATTTAGCTATCCTTTTTTTGGCCCAAATCATTCCCCAAAAAACCCTTCAATTTCTTATCGCTTCGTTTTGTATTCTATTTTATCTTTTTTTGATAGGGCCAAGACCTTCTTTATTTCGAGCCAGCCTAATGATTATTCTCTTTGCTTTTGGAATTCAGATAAAGCGCGAATCACATGGTTTGTCCATTATTTCGCTGTCTGCAATTATCATCCTTCTTTTAAATCCAAATGACTGCTTAAGCCTTTCCTTTCAATTTTCCTATGCCGCCATATTAGGTATAGCCATTTTTGGTCCCTATATTAATCATTTATTAAAAAAATACCTTCCAGCATCTCTGTCAATGCCCTTATCCCTATCTATTTCCGCGCAATGGACTGTATCACCCCTGCTTATTTTTCACTTCGGTTTTATCAATCCTTTCAGTATTCTTTATACTTTGGTACTCACCCCCTTAATTACAATAAGCCTTTGGCTTGGTATCATTCTTTTAGCATTGTCCTTTTTTTTACCAGCTTCTTTTCTGCAATATTTCCAGATTCCATGCGGTTTCATCTGGGTTTTAATTCAATTTATTCTGAATCCGCGGTTTATTCTTCCTGGAATTACTATCAGCTTTCCCTTTCTTTTTTTATGTTTTTATGGAATAGTATGCTTATATTTATTAAAAAAATCTTATGGAATAAACATAAAAAGGATAATGCCAACAAAATGAATCATGACTCTGTATCGGAAATCAAAGACATACTCGACAAAAAAGGCCTGGCTTTAAAAAAGCGCTGGGGGCAGAATTTCATGATCAACCGGGGCGCCAGAGAAAAAATCGTCTCTTTCCTGAATCCAACACAAAATGAAATAATCTGGGAAATTGGCCCGGGCCTGGGCTCCATGACTGAATTGCTTATTAAAAGCGGATGCCGGCTTTATTGCTTTGAAATAGACCAGGGGCTTATTCAAAACCTTAAATCCAAATGGGGCGATAATGAAAAATTCAATATTATTGAAGGTGATGTTGTTAAAACCTGGCAAAGCGCCCTGGAATTCGGAACGCCCCAGGGCATACTGGGAAATCTTCCTTACGCGACCAGTTCAAAAATAATCAGTTCGATTATTGAAAATGGCCAGAAAATTGAACGCATGATTTTTACAGTACAAAAAGAGCTGGCCGAACGAATGACTGCCAAGCCACGCAATAAAAATTACTCATCCTTTTCAGTGTTTTGCCAATTTTCATATGAAACAGAATACAAGGGTGACTTAAAACCTGGATCTTTTTACCCTGCTCCTGAAGTTAACTCTGCCATCATAAAAATGACACCAAAAACAAATGAAACAAATCCAATAAACACCGATTTTTTTTATAAAATTGTTCGAACCGCTTTTTTCGCCCGCCGCAAAACATTGTTAAATAACTTGTCAAAGGAAATTCCAGGCGCAAGCTTGAAAGAAGTGTTTGTAAAACTGAATCTTTCATTACAAATTCGGGGCGAAGAATTATCTGTAAAGGATTTTATCGTATTATCAAATGAATTACTTCAAATAAAAAAAGACCCGTCTGATTCCTACCCTCGTAAGTAACCAAACAGGTCTTGTTACACCCTTATCTTAACTAATTTAATTATAATGCTTCTGGGTCTAAAAAGTCAAATATTTTTTTACCCAATTACAGCTTTTACCATCTATTTAGGTTCTTAAAACCTGTAAATATAACCTTTATTGATATTTTGTATTAGTTTAGCTTAAGTATTTTGGGCGTTGCCTGATAAGCCCATAAACAGCAATTCTATATTTGAGTACAAATATTACGAATTGCGCTTAATTTCAATTCGTTGCACTTACAATTCCAAATATAAACTTTAATTAATGCAGTTTCATACCATCGGCTAATTTTTATTCTTAACAAAAGGTTTATATTTGGAATT
>JAFGWI010000082.1 GCA_016937215.1 Spirochaetales bacterium
AGCGAAGCGGAGTTATGGAAAGCCTGGCCTGCTGTAATGAAATGAAAGCAGGAAACGCCCAACGTAACAACCAGCTAAACAAATACAGCTAATGTTTTAAGTCAACCACCACCTGCAAAGCAGGTGGCTTGTTGACCGCCCTAAAAGGGCTTCCCCAGGGGGGTCTCATCAGGGGGCGTTTGAAAAAGCCACGCAAAAATATTGATAAACTGTAGGATCAATTGTTTACTTTAAAAGGCAAAGCCTCCCTGTTACCACCTGCACAGCAGGTGGCTTTTTCTTTTAGTAAAAAACGAAAAGACCGGTTTTTGGGCCGCGCTCAAATAAATTCGCGGGTATGCATGGTGTGTTCTTCGATGTCTTCAGCGTCCCAGGGATAGATAACCCAGTGATCCTCCAGATCTTCTCCGCGAAAATATTGAATGCCCTTCGGGAATTCAGCGCGTTTTTCCTTGAGTTTGTTGTGCAGCACAGCCACGGCAATTTTTGAAGGTTTATGGCGCATCAATTCAGTGAGGCAATAAACCAGTGTCGAGCGGGAATCGTCGATCTCATCAACTAACAGTACTTTTTTGTTTTCTATTTTTTGTTCCACCTCATCAATCCACTGGATTTTTTTCGGTGTTGCTATAGGCTTGTTGTCATCATCGTAATAGCGTATTCCAACGGTGAGTATGGGCAGTTTGAGGTAGGTTTTCATGATGCGGGCGGGGATAAAACCGCCTGTGCCAATGGCAACAATCATGTCAAACTCGAGTTTTTTCTTTTTTATCCGTTTCGCAAGGGATTCCACGGTTTTGTGGATTTGCATATATGAAAAATATATTTTTTCTTCCATGTGGTCTTATATTAAGCAAAGAAAAAGAGCTGATCAAGGGGGTGATGATGAAATGAGTGTAAATTTAGGCTGTTTTTCGATTAACTTTTCATGAATGGGGCCAGGAGTTGTGTGAATCTATGCTTTCCTCTTGCGAGCTGAGATAAAATGACGATAAGGCGCCGGAGCCCCTTCCACGGTTAGTTCAGGATTGTCGGGATCAAGAAAATCCTCCAGGGTTTCGGTATTGACCCATGGGGTTCGTCTTTGTTCATTTTCATCGGTTTTGTAGGACCCGTGGATTTTTATATCATAAAAGCCAGAGCGTTTCAGCATGTTGGCGGCTGCTTCAGCGCTAGGCAAAAACCAGTAGCCCTTGGCCTTCATGTAACGCGACTCGGGAAAGTAGCAGTAGGAACCCTTGCCGTCAATGCCCGCGCCTTCGAAAAGAATAAGGCCATCGGGTTTAAGGGATTCATGGACCGCTTCCAGGGTTTGCAAAGGGTTTTTCCGGTGATACAAAACCCCCATGAAAAAAACGATGTCGAAAAAGCCCTGGTACAGATAAAGATCATCGGCGCCGAGCAAATCAAAGGCCAGGTTGGGTGCCTGGGCGTAAAGCTGGTTCAGGTAAAAATGATAATAATAACGTTCCATGGGGTCCAAGCCAATTACCAGCCTTGGCTTATGGGCCAGCATTTTATACATGTAATAGCTATTGTTGCAGCCGATGTCAGCGACCCGGGCGTTTTCCAAAGGTGGTTTCATCAGCTTCATGACTCTCTGCCACTTCAGGTGGCTGTCCCATTCAGCATCGATGGTTGTGTCAAAATAGCGAAAGGGGCCTTTTCGCCAGGGGCGAAGGTCCAGCAGGGTTTTGTGGAGAATGTCGGCCTGCGAGGGGGACAGACCTCCCGGCTGACCGATTCCAACCGCTTCATGGTCGTAATCGCAGGGACAGAGCTCGGGTTTTTCCAGATGAATCAGATGGTACCAGAAGCGTTTGGTGCTCTCGGGCAGCAACATATCGCCTGCCGCGCGGCGTTTTTCAAGGTACTCGGCCTTGCGGTTCAGGCGGCCGGCGATTTCATGAATCAGAGGCTGGTTGATGTAGTGGTTGTAAAAATATTCCTGACTCATCATCGTTTCACGCAAATAAAAGATGTAAAATTATACCAGGTGAAAAAAATATCGATTGAGGGAAAGCCGGCATCTCCTATCAACTGTGTGATTTCTTCTATAGAATAGGGAATGAGCACGCTTTCCAGGGCCTCTCGCTTCTGGGCGATCTCCAGTTCTGAATAACCCATGCCGCGTTTATAATGGTAGTATTCTTCCAGAAAAATACGGCTCAGATCAGTATGGCTCTGGTGGGTTTTGTCGCTAAGAATCAGTATCCCCTGATGGGGCAGGGCTGTGTAAATTTTCCTGAGCAGTTTTTCCCGGTCCAGTGGCAGCAGGAACTGCAAGGTGTAATTCATAATCACCCCATGGGCTTGTTTGAGTTCAAGATTCATCACATCCTGCCTGCGGATCTGGACCCTTGATTCGGGTATTTTACACTTTTCCAGTTTTTCCCTGGCTTTGTCGCACATTTCGGCTGAGGCATCAATACCTACAATGCGGAAATCCTCAAACCCGGCCTGGGTAAAAGCATGGTACAAACCCGCGCAGGTGGTGCCAGTTGAACACCCCAGATCATAAATCTTCATACCCGGCTGGTAAAAAGTCTGAAAAAGACGGGTTGTCTGTTTTTGGACTTCGCTGTAAAAAGGGATGCTCCGTTCTGCCATATCGTCAAAAACATCGGCAACTTCCTTGTTGAAGCGAAATGGCTCGATGGTGTTCTTTTGTTGTGAGTAGATTTTGTCTTTTGCCATGGTAATCAGGATAACAGATTATTAAAAATGAATAAAGATGCTTTGGTTCATAAAGGGGATTCTACTCAGTGATTTGTTTTGGGTGTTGCCTGCCTGCTCTTCGATCCAGCAGGCCGGGCTTTGCGCCACTTCGCCTCCCGGCTCCGAAGGTTTTCGCGCGGAAATTATCCGCGCGAAAACGCTTTGGAGTGCCATTTTTGAAAAAATGGCACTCCCTGGCTCCAATCCCTAACATATTTGCCGCGTCAGGATAGGTGCTTTTTGCGGAAATTTATCACTATCCCGGAGATTTAGCAAAATCATCTCAATACACAGGGCGAGCGATTAATGGCGATATTTGAATAATCGGCAAAATAGTTCGATTCCCGGTCCTGGATCTTTGATTTCTTTTATTTAATGATTTATACTTTTCCAGGGAGCAAAACCATGAAGCTTGAAATCGACAACTATAAAATCCAGCCCGGTGATAGGGTAAATATCAGTCAAATCCCCTGTTCTTATAATGGAGAGCTTACCAAGGAAAAGGCAAAAAAAATATTTAAAAGCCGTATCAAGGACCTTAAAAGGCTCCAGGAACTACTTTACGCGGATCATAAAAAGGCCTTGCTCATCGTTTTTCAGGCCATGGATGCCGGCGGCAAGGATTCCACTATCAGGAATGTGATTGGGCCCCTGAATCCCCAAGGCGTACATGTGCATAATTTCAAAGCACCCACCCAGGAGGAGCGCGACCACGATTTTCTCTGGCGAATTCACAAGGCCGTTCCTTCCAGGGGTTACATAGGTGTATTCAACCGCTCCCATTATGAGGATGTGCTGATTGCCAGGGTGAAAAATCTGGCGGCCCCGGAAATCATCGAAAAGCGATATTCTCAAATTAATCAATTTGAGGAAGGACTTGTTGAAGAAGGCACCCGCATTATCAAATTTTATCTTCACATTTCAAAGGCCTATCAAAAGGAACGCTTTCTGCGCCGATTGAACCTTCCCGAAAAACACTGGAAATTCAGCGAAGGCGATTTGGCGGAACGCCAACGCTGGGGCGAATACCAGAGTGCTTTTAATCTGGCCCTTGGCCGTTGTTCAACAGCAGCAGCTCCCTGGTTTGTGATACCCGCTGAAACACGATGGTACCGCAATCTGCTGGTGGCCGAGATAATTTGCCGGCAACTGGAAGGTATGGATTTGAAATACCCGGAAACGAATATTGATCCCTCGAAGATAGTGATACCTGATTATTGAGCATCTCTGTTGTGAATTAAAAAAAATCAGAAAATTAAAAAAAAACTTGTATTTGTTTAAAAGTGGTTGTATCTTTTAGACAAACTGTCATATATTTTTGGAGTTACCAGCTTTTGTAATGATTCATTTTAATAATATGACAGACAATTATAACTAATAGAATTATTCAATTAAACAAAGTCTGGAAAAAAAAGTCACCCTAAAAACTTTAATAAAAAAGGAGGAGTTATGAAACTCTTTTCCACCAGTCTTTGGATTTTATTTGTATTGTTTTTTTTAATGGCCTGTCCGGGAACCAACCCGCCCCTTGAAGATCAAGAACCTGCCACAATAAAAAGCATTTTAAGCACACTGCCCGATTTGCAATTCAAGCTGCCCAGGAGCCTTGGTGGTGATGAAGAAAGCGTAACCAAGTCAAAAGCCATGGGTGATGTGACTTTGCTGAATTCTTCGAACGTCCAGGGCGTTAAATCCGATGCCTGGGCAAATTTAAAACAACCCAATCCATTTATGGTAATGTTAAGGTTCGGATTGAATTTGATCAAAAACTATGCCCTGGCCAATGACATTGCTGTGGACGTGCCATTTTATTATACCCTGTCAAATCAGGATAACGATGCTTTCTGGCTCGGGATCATGGGGGCTCCGGCTTACCCGCCAAGCCTTGTTACACGTATGGGAATAATTATTACTGGCGTTGAAAAGGATTTTACAATGCATGTAAAAATTCATATGACCTGGGATGAAAGTGATTTCAATGGGTCCGTGATGGATGGACACATTATTGTATTAAATGAAGTTCATATCCAAAGCAGTAATGGTTTGACTGACCTTGCTGTTGTTTCCGATGTCACCGGAACTACAACTAATGATGGGAATAGCAGCGATTTATCAGTGAAGGTGGTTTCAACATTGGATTCCGAATCAGGTTGCGGAGATTTCTATTATTCAAATAATAATTACGGGTCGCCTTACAGCGCTCTTATGAGTACAAAATTGTTAGCTGATAATTCAATGGCCATCATTAATGTTTCTGATATGAGTAACTATATCAATATTGCCTGGGGTAACGACAGTATCGGCGGATCTTTGTATGCCACTTCCAATTATTACTCTTCCGAGTATTATATGAACCAGGGAAATTTGGCTTATCGAAGTTATGGAAATGATACTCCTGGTTCCTATTGGGTGGATGATATGATAAATGTCAGTTCGCTAATAGGCAAACCTGCAACCCTATATTTACGTAATAACAGTGGCACTTATGAAATTACTGACGATATAAGCGGATCGCCAGTATGGCAAGCTGTTGCTGGTTATGGTTTACAGGATCTGAACGGGAATGATCTATGGGATGAAGGTGAAAGTTATTATTATGGGTTCTATTCGAAAGCAGGGGCAGATTGGGTTGCCGGTGATATCATTTATGGATGGAATAATGGGCTTTATGATCAAAGCTATGGATACCTCGACGTTTTTACGCCAAACATTGTAGCCAAGGATCCTGTATCAATGTTCGGAAATAGTTACTATTTAACTTATGAATATCCCTTGAGTAATTTGCTGCCCTTGGCAGAACCATATAACACTCAGTATAAATTGGCACAGGAAGAATTGTATTCCAACACCTGGACGTGGACCGATTTTGAAGGCAACGAACAAACCACAACTTACTATGGATATGATTTCTATCTCGATGCTATAGGAGATGCTGATAATGATGATGACCCGGCTGTGATGTTCTTTAACCCTTCAGTAGACATTCCAATTTCAAACCTTAACCAGAGAGATATCTATTTCTGGAATGGTAGTGAATACGCCAGAGACAAAGCCTATTTTTATTCCTGCGAAAATTTACCTGCCTATTTTACGCCGCCGACCGAAATCGGAAGCCAGGTAGATACCAAACTTAATGACATCTATACGACTTATGTACAGAATCTGGATTACAGCTATTATGAAAATATAGTCTCCTCAATGTCTGGCTCTAATCCATATTTTTCTCAGCTCGACTAATTTATAATATTCCTTTACCAAACACAGCCGCTCTGTTTTACGGAGCGGCTTTTTTTTATTTCCGGGTGTTGCCCTGTGAAGCTCCGCGTCACAGGGCCGGGCTTTACGTGGCTCCGCTTTGCTTCGAAGTCCTCGGCGCGAAAAAATCGCGCCTGTGGGCTTCAGGGAATGTTTTTTGAAAAAAACATTCCCTGCCACTCCAATCCCTAACACATTGGCGGCGGGGCAGTCGATCCTAAATTCAACATGAACCCTATTTGTAACTATTCAGCAGCTTCATCGCTGTCAACCAAGCAATTCTCAATTAGAGTACAAATTGAGAATTTCTACTATCATCCTGAACAAAAGGAGCTATCCACGCTGTCATCCTGAACAAAGGGAGCTCTCCACGCTAACATCCTGAACAAAGCGAGCTCTCCACGCTGTCATCCTGAACGTAGCGAAGCGGAGTGAAGGATCTCAGTTGGAGTAAGGCAAATGGCTTTGTAACCATAGTGTTTTCGTGTATAACAGAAGCTCGACTATCTGAGATGGGGCGGATTCTTCAAGGTTGCAGAGATTGTTGCACAACCTCAAAATACGAAATTGTTGCTCATGAATAACTCTTCCAAACCCTTTACGAACCCAGCAGGCGAGTTGAAATACGCATAATTATGGTCGCGCGACAATTTCTGTATGGCCGAGCAACAAGCCTAAGGCTTGTGACCCGGCTGTCGTTCCTCCTCAGAATGGTTCCTGCAAATAAACATAGACTATGACAGGAATTATCAATTGTAGATTATCCTGAATTTGGGCTGAAAGCAGAAAAGTCACATTTAAAAGTACCAAATTCGGGAATATTGGTTAGTTTGTATGATGGTAGTGTTGTAAAGTGCACATAGGAGGTCTTTTTGATTCCTCTACTAGTAAAAACCGCAGCATGGGTGGCGGGAAATAAATGACCTCGGTTCGGGACCATGCTTGTAACCCAGAAAGGCAAAAGATATAAAACTTAAGCTTGAAAAAACCAACTAAAGTTGGTATAATGGTAGTATAAGAAAAAGGAATTGCTTATGCCAATATCTGGAAAAGAAATGCTTAAAAGGTTTAAACAACATGGTTGGATTGAACTACGGCAGAAAGGCAGCCATGTTACGGTCGGTAAAGGAGATTTGCGGGAAACAATCCCTTTGCATAAAGAGCTTAAAAAAGGATTGGAACAAAAATTATTAAAGCGACTCAAGGAGGAATAAAGCATGTACTATCATTTTAAAATACATAATGATTCTGACGGTTTATGGGCTGAATGTGTTGAATTAGAAGGCTGCGTTACCCAAGCCGATAGTATGGAGGAATTACAGAAGAATATGAAAGAAGCCCTTGATTTATATCTGGATGAACCGGCAGATTCAAAGTTAATTTTTTCCTTGCCTGATGATTCTATTGAATTAAAAAAAGATATTGTTAAAGTAAAAGTTGATTCTCAAATTGCTTTTGCTTTTTATCTTCGTGAAAATCGTTTGAAAAATCATAAAACCCAAAAAGAAATGGCTGAAATGCTGGGCTTAAAACACCTTTACAGCTACCAGCGTTTGGAATCATCAAAAAAAGCGAATCCGGAATTAAAGACACTGGAAAAGCTTAAAGAAGTATTTCCCGATTTTGATTTGAATTTGGTTATTTAGAAAATGGAACTGAATTTTAAAAAAGAAATCCGGTATTAATGAAATCATGCTGAAGAAATTTTTATAGATTGCATTCGTAGCAATTTGAAAGTTTAATTCAGGCTCGCCTCAATATCATCTTCAGTACTCCAATGTGGTTGGATCAAAACATTATTTACGATGTATAAATCGATGGTTTTCTTTCTGGCCCGCACAGCTTTTAGCTATCCTGGACAAATCAATGATAAAAAAACATTCTTCGAAGCCTATAAAACGGAAATTTATTTGCAATTAGATGTTTTCCCATTTTCAAAATTGCCAAGGAAGAATACCCGAGGTTTTCAATATAAACTTGCTATACTTTTCGATAAAATTATGTTAGTCTTTCCAACAGAAACACTATAGACTTTTCAATCAAAACACTATCGACTTTTCAATAGAAAATCTTTAGACTTTTTAACAAAAACACTATAGTGTTTCAAGTTGAGTTTTGAAAAAATCTATAAAACCATTTTTCCTCTGAGCAAATCAAATTTAAATTTTTTTCTTCCGTAATTCCTCAAACATCCAACATATTGAACAACAAGTTTCTGCCACATTTTTGCCATCAAAATTTTACAATTCTTTTACATTTCATGTCTGAATTTTCCACGCTTTTCGCCAATTAATTTCTATATATATATGTAGGCCGAAAAAACAAGGGCCAATAAAAAAAGGGAAAACACTATCCTTTCCCGTAACAGAATTTTCCAAGCCGTCGTTGACGTGACTTGAGAATTTTTAAGGTACAAGTAAATCCAAATTGAATGCTTGTACGGGTGTTTGTCCCAAACAAAAGGAGAGACGATTATGTCAATCAATTACTATTTAAGAGAAAACCCATTTAACCACGGCAAAAAATATTTTGCCCGTACCATCAAAAACAACCAGGTTTCTGAAAAAGCATTGCTCGAAGCCATGGCTGGAAAAGGAACATCGCTGACACCAACCGAACTTCGGGGTGTTCTGGACTTGTTGAAAAATACCATCAGCGATCTTTTGACAAAGGGAAGTCAGGTTGATCTGACCGATTTTATCACACTGTCACCTGTGGTAAAAAACAGTATCGATGATAATGATAAACCCTTTAATCACAGCAATGGGCAGATAAATTTACGCTGCCGCGTTAGCCGAAAGCTTATCGAAAAAGTACGCACAACAGCTGTTGTTGAACAAAAGGACAATGAAGATAAACTGCCCAAAATTATTAATATCAAATCGGGCAGTGAAAAGGAAAATGCCATTCGATGGCCTTATTCAACCACATTTAAAGGTAACAACCTTATGCCCTATGGCCGCGGCATTAAGGGCATTGAGATTATCAATCAAAATGATGACACTGAGCAATTGATTATTTCAAAAGCCGACCTTGTTCTGGATAGCTTTACCACAAGAGAAATCAGTTTTTCAATCAGCCATAGCATTATAATACCAGATTGGCTGACAGCCAATCTGCCTGTTTACCTTCGGGTACAATACACCGGTGAAAAGGAAAGCATGACCTTTCATTCAACTGCCAAAGCAACTTACTGGTTAAACGCGCCGCTAGAAACAGTAGACAACACACTTAGCGAAGAAAATAAGGAGGAAGTAGCCTAAAAGTGTTGATCACTGTAAAATGTATAAAAACGGGAAAGGAATTTTACAAAGCCGGAAGCATGTTGTTAACTGCTTCCGGCTTTTTTTTATAGTTGAAATTAATGTCGAATTGAATATTTTGTAACTGTTCAGCTGGTATGAAAAAATATGACCCGGTGTCATTCTGAGGAGGAACGACGAAGAATCTTATCTTTTACAGGCGCTTATTCAGGCTGAGATCCTTCACTCCGCTTCGCTC
>JAFGWI010000083.1 GCA_016937215.1 Spirochaetales bacterium
TGGCTTGCAATTTTTGAAAAAATCGCAAGCCATGCCTTCTATCCCTAACGCGTTAGTAGCCGAATTGCGATTTAGCTAAACAAGTACGAATAGCTTTATTAAAATTTTCAGCTCTGTCACAGCAGATAGAAGTGACTCTTAAGGCCTTTGTCTTTTGTTTGTTGGCTTTTACCTCCTGCTTGATAAAAAGGCTGAAGAAGTTGAATGAAGTCAAACCTTGATTCTTGGTTTGTTGAGGAATAATCGCAAAGGTTTTTGCTGATGGTTGAGGTTACTGCGAAACAGGGGTTTTGCATTGATCATAAAAATTTGTAATAGCCATTATATAACCATATAATAGCTTGGTAATTCATCCTTGATGAGCTAATTGAAAATATCATGGTGATTTCAATTGGTTAAAAAGGAATTTTGGAGGTAAAAAAGTTATGAAAAGAAAATTGAATTTCCTTTTTTTGAGCTGTGTTTTATTGGTTTCGGGTTTTGTTTTGAATGCGGATATGCTTGGGGATGTTAATCTTGATAATGCCGTAAATATTGTTGATGCTTTACTGATCGCCCAGGATTATGTAAACCTTCAACCAGCCAATTTTCATCCGGAATTCGCTGATGTTGACTGTTCAGGTGAACACAATATAGTTGATTCTCTATTGATCGCAAAGTTCTTCGTGAATGCTATCAGCGAGTTTCCTTGCTCCTTGACGCCGGTACCAACAGAAACGCCTACAGTAACTCCCACAGCGACACCCGATATCACTCCGACTCCTGATTCAGGAAGTTGTAATGGTTCGGCTGGAAATGTGTATTTGACCTTTGATGATGGTCCTACAGGAAACACACAGACCATCGTGAATTCCCTGTTAAATGCCGGGGCCTGTAAAGCCACTTTTTTTGTTATCGGACAAAATATGCCGGGTAATTCAGCGGCCTATAAGCAAGCTGGTTTTAGTGTTCAGAATCATAGTTTTACCCATCCTCACCTGGGAAGTTACAGCTACCAGCAGGTTCAAAGTGAACTACAAAGATGTAATGATGCCATCATCAATGCTGGTTTTCCAAAACCAGTGGCGATTCGGCTTCCTTATCTTGAAAGCAGCAATACAGTTCAACAGGTTTGTTCAAGTTTGGGTTTGCAAATCATTCAGCCAAGTGTTGATACCCAGGACTGGAATGGAAGAAGCACTCAACAGATTATCCAGACAGCATCTGCCATTAACGCGGGTCAGAATCCTTTGATGCATGAAAATCAAGCCGCCACAATTGGCGCGATCACTTCCATCGTGCAAAATCTTAAAAATCGGAATCTAGGTTTCACCCAATACTAAATAAGATTTTTTGTAAGATTTTTGAGTATCACTTAAATGTGATTTGATTAAAAAGAATTAGCCGCTGCTTACAAAGGCAGCGGCTTTTTTTCTGAATAAGCTAATTACCAGTGCTCTGTTTCCAGATTCCGCTGTCATTGGTGCCCGCAAAAACATAGTCATCATTTATCATTAGCGAATAGATCTCTTTGTTTTCTATATTCATGTTATTTTGATACCAATTAATCTTGTGTTCATTTGAAACAAAAACCCCATTGCCATAGGTCCCAAGATAAATCTTCTTGTTTTTTGCCGCAAGACTGAGGCCTTGTTTATTGCTTAATCCCGAATTAACCGCCATCCATTTTTGCCCTTCACTGGATGAAAGAAAAACACCCTGTCCTGAGATAACAGAAAAGATATTTTCAGAACCAAGGGCAAGGGAAAAAACCGCTAATTCGCTTAAGCCGCTATTCCAGGGCTTCCAGCTTTCACCCCCATTGGTAGAAAGATAAATTCCTTGGTTAAAAGTGCCAGCATAAACAGAGTTTCCCTTGATTTTTAGTGAACCCACATTTAATTGGGCTAATCCTGTGTTGCTTTTTTCCCAGCTTCGGCCGTTATCTTTGGAAATAAATATGCCGCTTCCCAGAGTGCCGGCAAAGATAGCGCCCTCGCTTTGGGCCAATGAATAAACATAGAGGTTTTCCAGGCCATTGTTCGCGGCTTGCCACTTGGCTCCCTTATCGGATGATACAAAAATGCCGCTGCCATTGGTCCCGGCAAAAAGGGCTGAACCCTTCATGCAGAGAGTCAGAATATAGGGATTATCCAGGCCTATGTTGATTTCATCCCAATGGTTACCATTATCGGAGGAAATAAATGCTCCGGCGCCATTGGTTCCTGCTATAATCTGCTCACCATTGGAAATCATGACTGTCGCGTAGGTGTTTTTTAAACCTGAGTTGAATTTTTTCCAAGGGTCGCCATTTGTGTCAGAAACAAAGATTCCGCCTCCGCTGGTTCCCGCGAAAAGGGTGTTATCATTAGCAGTCAGTGAAAAAATATAAGGGTTTGACAAGCCTTTGTTAAGGGGGACCCAGTTTTTATTGCTTTCAGATAAGCTATAAACACCTGTATTGGTGCCAGCCAAAATAGTATTTTCATGATTGACAAGAGCATAGACATATTCGTTTTTTAAGCCGGCATCCAGCCAATATTGGCCCTTTTCCGGTGAAACAAACACGCCGCCACCCAGGGTTCCGGCAAAAATGGTATTTTCATGAATGGCCAGTGAATAGATACTGAGCTTGCCAAGGCCCCCATTTAGCTGGTCCCATGTTTTGCCCTTGTCCTTTGAATAGAGAAAACCGATTCCGCTGGTTCCCGCTAAAAGTTCAGAGCCCCTGGCAATAACAGAGTAGACCTCTGTTTCCAGATTCAGGCTTTGAAGCTGCCATGTTGATTCATTCAGAGAAATAAGATAGAGACCTTTATTTGTTCCCGCGTATATATTCATGGAATCGATGTAGAGTGAAAAGCAAATGGCATCCTCAAAAAAGGAATGGATGAGCTTCCAATCTGGATTTTCCACATCAGAAACAAAGATGCCCCTTTGGGTTCCGGCAAATAGTGTATTGCCCATAATGGCAAGAGAGTTAACTGTTTTATTGGTTAAGCCCCTATTGATTTCCACCCAGTCATCCTTTTTCTTGTTCGAAACAAAGACCCCGCCGCCATTGCTGCCTGCAAAGACTTTATCATGATGAAAAGCAATGGAGTAGATAAAACCCCCAAAAGGGCCATTGCTTTGTACCCAGGGCTTGAGGGGCATTTTTTCCGATGAACAGGACAAAAATCCTCCGAGGAGGATAAAAATCAAGACTCCTGATTTGCGGTTATTTGACATAATTATTCCTTTTTGTGAAGCTATTCAGACTATGAAGTATCAACTTAAGACTGGCTAGGTGAAATGATAGTGAGAGCTGAGCTGATCGCGTTTCATATGACTGAGTATTAAGCCATTTACCTTTGTTTTCATTACTTTTTTTTGCAAGCTCTTCGCAAAAACTATGGTCTCCCTGGCTTCTTTGAATATATTTGATTTGCTTTTAAACAAAAGGGTACTGTTCAAAACAAGCTTTAATGCCGGTGGTGAACAGTACCCCCATTATTGTCAGTTTGCCGCGCCTGCTGTGACTATTCTGGGGTAGATCCAGTTGGTACTGCCGTCTGGTACAAGGCCGCCGCTTATCTGATGTTCGGTCCAGGTCACACTATCGATGAGCGAATAGGTGTTATCATTATTTTGATAGTACAAATAAACCCCATCATCGCTTCTAAGGCCGAAACTTACTGTTGCATCAGCTCCTGTTCCACCCTTGCACAGAATGACAAAATAGCCGGCAGATGAAATTTCGCCGCTTATTGGTTCCAAAATAGATGAGTCGGTGTTTGGATCGCTGCTGCTGTCTGTAATATACCAGTTTCCCAAAGAAAGAGTGAGGCTTGTTGCTTCATTATTGTAGAGTTCAATAAAATCATATCCAAGGGGGTGCCCATCCTGGGTGTTTACTTCATTGATTACAATATTTGCCGCGGCGGCATCTGGCGTGGGTGCGGGTGTGGGTTCGCTGCCGTTATTTGAAGCCCCGGCGCTCGGTGTTATGGGATAATACCAATTCGAGCTGCCGTCAGGAACAAGGCCTCCGCTCGCCTGGTGCTCGGTCCAGGTGACACTGTCAATCAAGGCATAGGTTAAATCATCATTCTGGTAGTATAAATACAACCCTTCCTCGGCCCCAAGGCTGAAATTGACACTGGCAACACCATCGGGTTCCATATCTGTATCGCACACTAAAACATAATAGTCTCCAGCCAGGATTGTTCCTGAAATGGCCTGGAGGATTGTCGCGTCTGTATTGGGGTCAGCATCGTTATCTGTAATGTACCATTTTCCCGCTGTTAATGTGAGGTCGCTTAATGTAATATTGTAAAGTTCGATAAAATCATAACCCCTGGAGTGACCGCTTAATGTGTTTATTTCATTGATAAAAAGTTCTGCTGCCCCAGAATCAGGTGTTGGCGCGGGAGAGGGTTCGCTGTCATCATTAGAAGCCCCGGCGCTGGGATTGATGGGAAACTTCCAGGTTGTGCTGCCGTCAGGAACAAGGCCGCCGCTTGCCTGGTGTTCGGTCCAGCTAATGCTGTCGATCAGGGCATAGGTTAAATCATCATTTTGATAATATAAATACACCCCTTCCTCGCTTCCAAGATTAAAACTCACCAAAGCAAGACCATCGCCTTGGGCTTCGGAATCACAAATAATGACAAAATAATCTTCTGACGGGATAGAGCCTGAAATGGCTTGTAAGATTGACTGATCGGTATTGGGGTCAGTGTCCTTGTCAGTGATAAACCATTTTCCATCATCCATGGTGATGTCATCGGCTTTGTTATTATAAAGTTCGATAAAATCCTTTCCGGATTCATGACCGTTTTGAGTGTTGATTTCGTTTATAACAATTTTAGCGGCTTTTAAGTCTGGTGTCGGGGCTGGTGTTTCTTCAATAGGCGTGTCTTGAGCTTGTTCATTGGGGGGATAGACTTGACAAGCGATTATTAATATTCCAAGCAATAGGAGCCCAGTCAATTGCATTGCTCTTTTAGTGATACTCATTTTTTTCACTTCCTTTTTATATTTTCGATTTATTTTTTTGATAACGTTTCTTTTTTGAATATCTATGGATCAACTTTGAAATTTATTTATTATAAACTAAATTGGCCGCATTGTCAATGTCAAGGTGTTTCTATGCCAGGGCAATCGCGTTAAAAGAATAATCTTTCAACCACTTGTCATTCTGAGGAGTAACGACGAAGGGCCTGGTCACAACGCTCCGCGTTGCTGCTCGGTGACGTGAATCCTCATTGGGATTCACTATATTCGTGAATGCTCATTGGGATTCACTATATTCGTGAATGCTCATTGGCATTCACTACATCCATGCTTCCAGAAAGAATCTCGCCTGCTTTGGGGTTTTTGTTTGTGAATGTAATTGATCTATGCCAAATGAGATTCTTCGCTTTGCTCAGAATGACGGCAGGTGCTAGCTCGGAGTGACAAAACAACTATACAAATTATAATGTTATTGCCCCGGGTTTTTGGTTTCTCCGCGTTAGGGATTGGAGCGGCAGGTCCCGGTTTTTTCAAAAACCGGGACCTGAAACCCGCAGCCTGCCCTTATGGCAGGCGAGGATTTCGGAGCGAAGCGTAGCCGCGGAAAGCCCGGCCTGCCAAGCCCCCTGGGCGGCAGGCAACGCCCATAATTCATTGATGTAGATAGCATAATGAACCTGATGCTTTGATTTGATAAAAGAAAGCCCCGGTTAGTGGCTGCCGGGGCTTAGAGGAGGAGGTCGTCAAAAAAATCGCAGTTTTATTTCTTCCACGTCTTTATCCTGTTCCATTTCAAATAGTCCAAGATAAAAGAGCAGAATCCTTTCTTTTTCCGCTTTTTGTGACATGTGATGGCGGATTCTGTCCCGGCTTTCCTGGTCAAGGCTGCTGTTAATGTAAAACCCCATTTCCTCTTGCTGGTCCATGAATTTGAAAAGGATGTGGGAGTGTTCGATAAAGACCAGGTCTTCATAGGTGTAGGAAATAAGATAATCGGTCTGGTCCAGGAGGCGCTCGAGCAAATAGAGCGGTCTGAAGCTTATTTCTCTTTTTTCCTGGGTCAAGCTGTCATTTTTTTTATTCAAAGAAAACTCCTTTCCAATAAAAATATGGGTTTTTAAAAAATCATTTTAAAGGTTCGAGGCAGTTAAATCATGCCTGGCATAAAATTTCCGCCGCGGGCCTTGGGGCAATATAGTCTTTGACTGTAAATCGGGAACATAGGGGAACCATATCAAGATAGATGTTCTTGGATTTGAAGACCACCATGTCCTTTTCAAAGATGATTTGTATTGGCTCAATAAACCAGGCGGATTCATCACAATAGCTTGGAACCATGCGAGGACTAAAAACCTTTTCCACCTCTGATTCCAGAATAACGTGAATTTCGCTTTTTACGGAATACACCGAGAGCACATGGCCGCTTGTGTCAAAACAAATACCGCTTTCTTCAGCCATCAATCCTTCAGGATCGGGCTGAAATGCTTTGATTGGGCCGATGGGGCTTTTGATTGTTATTTCTTCGCAGGGTTCGATGTTTTTTAAAGCACCGGATTCATAAAAACTAATGCCCTTTCTTGCCATGATTTCTCCTGCCGGAGTGGATAGGGCAACACGCTCCATAGGCCAGAAAAGAATGCTTTTCAGCGCGCCAACCTTATAAAACTCGATATAAATGGCTTTGACAAAAATATGACCAGCCGGGGTTTTTAAGGAGAGGATTTGGGCTAATTGATATTCATTGGCCTCGGTCCAAAAACCTGTCAGTTTTCCGTCCAGGGGAAAGATCCGCCGGATTTGGCCGCTTTCATAGAATGTTACCAGTTCGGCTGTCATGGTCCCCAGGGGGGTGGAGATATCAGCGGGTTCGTTAAGGGGGACAGACCGGACATTTCCCTTTTGGTAATACTTCACGGCAGATTCTTTTCTGCGGCTGTTCTTGTCTACGCCGTGCCGGCGGCACAATTTGCCCAGGGGGGTGTCTATCATGTAGGGATCTTCATTTTCCCCTGTTTTATTTACAACTTGGTCTCGCTCTGATGCTTTGTCACAGGTTTTGTCCATAGGTCGTCCTCCCATTTATTTTATTCAGTCTGGCTCAGGGTTTTAATGGATTCCAGCTTTTCCCAGTCAAAGTAGATGTTAATGGTTTCATCATCCTTGATTTCCGTAAGTCGCACAAAATCCTCGCCCAGAAAAATCTGGGCGTTTTCAAAAACATCGCCGCCATTTATTTGCAGCTTAACGCCCTTTCTTTGTTTTCGGGACAAAGTACCATGAAGGGGTGAACTGGCATATTCAAGTATTTTTTCCCAGGTTGGTTTTAAAGCCATGAAAATCTCCTTTTTATTTAAGCTTGCTAATCTATTTGCAAAATGCGGGCCAAGATTGCTGTGGGCGAAAATTTTCTTTGTAATTTCCTTTAACTATGCTTATAAGGGGGATAGGAAGAGGAGGCATCTCCCCGAAGCTCTTCCATTTCGCGAAGCCCTCATTAAAATCAATGGTTTTTTTGACATTCAGGTCACTTGGTGAGAAGGGGTTTGACATTGATGTGCAAATATTTTATGGGATGCTTTTGTATATAAATATAAGTGGGGAAAATGCCGCTTATATATAGATGGGGCTAGGTGAAAAAGTCCTGACATTAGCAGCTATTAATATATAAATAGCTTACTATTCGGCAATAAAATAATTGTAGTTGTTTAGCCAATGGCTTATTTGGGCGTTTCCCCATTCCGCTTTTTTATGAGCGCTTTGCTTTATTTGTACTCACATGAAACAAAGCGCTCCTGGCTTCATGGGGTCGGGCTTTTCGCTTCAACTCCTCGCAGAACCTGTATACACCACGGTGATTGTCCAAAGCAATGGCAAAAGATAAAAAACAGCGGTCTGCCGCGGGGTTTTCGCTGCAATCCCTAACGCGATAATAGCTGAAAAATGAGTTTGCTAAACAAATACCAAATAATTTATCCGCGATTTTTGTAATTTTTTCAAAATCTCAGTGTTAAAAGAACCTCATGGGTATTTAAACTTCTCCTTTGGTTTCATAAAGGCTTTTGACACCTTATTTTAGGGCAACAATTTCGTATGGTGATGTCGCGCGACAGGCTGTGCAAACTGTCATTGTTATTCAATGTCTGAGTAAAAAGCTCTATTTTCAAATTTGCCGGTTTGCTTTTTTTCCGAAGTGCAATATAATTGATAATAGAATGAAACAATTATTTTCCTTTATTATTACTTTGTTGCTCCTTGTAAATTTTCTTTATGGTCTAGATGACTCTGCTTTGCTGGATTCATATATCAGGATTTTTGATGAAGCCTCTTTGGATACAAAGGTGAGGATTCTGGAAATGGCGGGCGACGAGACTTCCATTAGTATGGGCCAATTCTATGTTCATGCCCTGGATTTTTTGATTGCTGAACAAGCTGTAACCAGAACAACCCCTTTGGGTCGTGAAATCGGCCGAATTGCCTTGCGTGAAATTCTTGACCGCGATTATTCTGTTGCCAACCAGATTGTGTGGCAGGTTTTCGAGGTTTCCGATGATAGCATTCTTCGCATTCAAGCCATGGAAACCCTTGCTGTTCTGGCAAAGAATGATGAACAAAGCATTAACAAGATTAATCGTTATTTACGCGACCAGGTGAGCTTTTTCAGAAACCATGAGGTTCTGGACCAGCGTGTTGTTTTTAGTGCTATTGACGCGCTTGCCAGGTTAGGCAGTGATAGTTCCTTTGAATATTTGCTGGAGGCTGCGGTAATAGGCCTTCCCGATGTTTTATCCCAGAGTGCCGGCAAGGCCCTTTTTGAATTGGCTTCCTCGGCTTATACCCTGTTCTCTCAATACCTGGACAGGGCCCAGCCCCAGGAAATCATACTGGCCTTTGATTTTATCTGTACCACAAAAAATTTGGCAGAAAAGGAAGTCAAGGACCTGGCCTATCAGGTTTTTGAAATTGCCGCGCATACCGCGGCCATGGGAGTCAAGGAAACCCGGGAGCTTCGGAATCTGCGCTATAAAGCCTGCGAAAAACTCATTGAATTAAAGTGGAATGATGATGTTTTTCTGGCCGTCGAACATTTTAAGGCAACAAAGCTGGAATATGAAACACAAAAAATCCCCATCAGCTCAAACCGCCCCATGGTAGATGCCATCACCCTGCTGGGATTGTTTAAAGACAAAAAAGCAGCCGCTACCTTGGTAGAGTACCTTATGGTGACTAACCGCAAAACAGACCGTGAAAAACCAGCCGAGGCCCAATTGGTACTGGCTACGGTAAAAAGCCTGGGGGAAATCGGTGATATTTCCGCCATGGACGCATTGAACTATACCCGTTTTCTTCCTTATGATGAAAAGATTATCAAAGCCGCCAGAGACGCTATTTTAATGCTCAAATAAGCGGGGTCAAAACAGGATCGGCACCCTTTGAATAGGCACTTTTTTCCATCTCTTTAAAATCTTATCAAGGAAAAGTTTAGAACCATCGAGCTTGGTATGGAACTTAGTCACCGCATAATATCTGTGCTCTTTTGCGATTCATTTGGGCGTTTTATGGGGTGTATAATTTACCGTATCCCTGTTAACAGGAATGGGCTGTTATTCAGAATTTGTATTGATATTTGATATTCGCACTAAAACCTTGGTGGTTCAAAATATCGGAATTGGATATTGAAATATCGCTGCTTAAAGTAAAAATAAGATTTTGTCCTTTCAGAATTGGAAAATCCAATGAAGCCTTAGGCTCTATCACGATGACCCATTCGTTTTGTGATAACACATTGTTTTTCCAAATAGCTGAATGATATTTCTTCTGAAAGGTGAATGGAATATCCAGTTGCCATATCAGTGTGTCTATGACTGTTGTTAGCTTGTTGCTTATTCCTATTTCGAGATAGCTGTCAGGTTTTATTTCCTGAGTAGATCGCGTTTCCAAATAATCGGATGAAAAAAAATAAACCGAAAGCCCCAGCAGCCAGTCAAAACCCGACAGAATTTCATTTTCAATTTCTAAGCCAATTGATGTGGTTTTTTGATTGTTTAAAATATCTCCTTTACCGGAAAATTTCATTGTGGTAAACGATATAGCCGAGCTTTGAAAGGAAAATCCTGTATCTCCCTGGAAATAAAGTTTTTCCGCCTGTAAATCATCCTTGATCCAGATTAACCTCGGATCAAAAAAGATAGAAGCGGTAAAAGTGTCATATGAGAGAAAGAGTGCAAAGTGGTTTTCCCAGGTATCGGGCAGGGTGAACAGGTTTTTTTGTGTCTGATTTCCGCTTAATTTGAGATAAGGGCTGATTCCCCAGAATCCGTAACGGTTTCTAAGGTCTAGCTCTTGAAAATAACTATAGCCGATTGAAAAATCCGATAGGCCCAATTTTAATGCCAGTATACTTTTATTTAAAAAACTGAGGTCCCGGTCAAGGGAGTTGAAAGCAGCAAAGCTCATTTCTTCAATAGCAAAAGGAAGCAAAACCCATTCATCCTGGTGATTAATTTCCGATTCCAGCGCGCTGGACAGGGCAAGCTGAGACGAAGCGGATATGGGAAGGAAGAGTATCAGGAATAGGCTGATATATTGTTTGGTCTTCATCGTGATGAGCCTCTTCTGAATAATTCGTTTTCAATGTTGATCAGATTACCGCCGCTGTTCAAAACTTTAATAATGACATTTCGAATAACAGAGTAGTTGATATGGCTGCTGTGACCTTTGAGAAAGAATGAAGCAATAGAAGGATAACTGTCACTGTTAAGTTTGCTGCGTAACACAGCGTCACATAGCTCGGTTAATTCGATTGAGTTCAAATTGTGAAGCGCTGTTATTGTAATAAAAACATTAAATAAATGGAAAACCTGTTGGTAGCTTTTTTGGACCTCGCAGGCTGTGGTCATGGCAGAGTCGATGGTTTCCGCGGGAATATCGCTTTTTATGTAATAAAGAACAAGAGTGATTCGTTCACGCTGGATTTTACTTACAGGAATTCCTTGCAGGTTTTCATCATTATCCAGTGGAGCCAGACAGGGGTTATGTTTTAAAATTATTTGCTTGATTTTAAAAAGTTCCTTTAATTCAACGGACAACACAGAAAAAATCTGATTTGATTTGATTTTTTTTGAGGCAGCTTCTTTAAGCCGGTTAAAGAGAATATCCAGGGGCAAATTAGCTTCTTTGGCTTGATTAAATATAAAAAGCAATTCTTCGTCTATCTTGTCATAATTGAAAGCCCGAGATTTTGTATTCAGCCAGGATAAAATTTCCTGATAGGTTTCCTCTTGATCAGAATAAAGCTGCGTTGAGAGTAAAAATAAAAGAGATAGAAAAATAATTAAACTTTTAATCACTTTTTAAGCTATTTCTCCTTAACTTTTTTGTCATCCTTTTTTTGTTCCTTCGCGCTTTCTTTATTGTCTTTTTTTTCATCTTTTGTTGTTGTTTTTGTGTCCTTTTTATCGCTTTTGATTTCGGTCTTTAATGCCTTGTCCAAAGTTTTATCGGATTTGTTACCTATACTGGCTTCGGCTTTTTCCGCGTTTTGATTTTTCTCTTTAATTTTTTTTGCAATATCTGGGAATTTTTCAGCCAAACCAGGCAGGCTGTAAGCAAATCCCCTTGTCGAGGCGTCGCTCAATTGGGCAAACACAAAGTCCGGCGAGGCTTTGCCCCAGCTATGAATAATGTTTTTAAGTGAATTCTTGGTTTTTGTCCAGTTGGAATGGCTAATGATGCTGGTTTTAATCGATGATTCACCCTTTTTGATCATTAAATCCGATTCATTCGCGATGCGGTGAAAAACCCTGGCTGCTTCCTTTGGGTTGGTTGGAAAGTCTTCTTCAAGGGCAAGTAAATCCCTTGTCAGAAGCAAGGCGTAACTGGATGTCATTGATTCCAGACTCAGGGTTTTGAGTTGCATTTCATATTCCGAGAGCCATTGGGGTCCGGCTTTTTCCTTTATTGTCAGGGGAATATAATCCTGAAAGGATTCATTACCTCCTCTGGACCAGGTAATCGGCGAGATCGAGAGAAGAAGAATGAACATGCCTGCTATTTTTAACATACACAACTCCTTTTGCCGCCTTCAATTCTCGAATGTCTTTCTCGAATCGCAGGTGTTTCCTGTTCTTGCCTTTTCTTGTGCTTCAATTCCTCATTTCTGTAATAACATTCTCCGGTTTCAGCTTATAGGCCTCTTTTTATCCCGATAATAGATTTTAACAGTGAAAAGCGGTTATTGAACAACTAAAAGCGAGTTTTGCCCGCCAAAACCATCATCCACAGTAAGTAAATTGGAAGGATCGGTTTTCCACTCATCACCGTTTATAACAAAATTATAGGCATAGCTTCCTGGTTTTAACCTGATATTAATTTTCCATATGCCTTGGTTCTCTTCTAAAGAATGGCTTTCCAAATCCCATCCATTGAAATCGCCGACCAGTGAAACTTGTCTTGCCTGGGGAAGATTGTCCACAGTAAAGGTGTAAAGCCTTTGTTGTGAAGCAATATTCGGATAAGCAATCCCGAAAAATACTGCCATTGCCATTAAAAGATATAGAATACCGAATACATTGGGCACCAGCAAACTGCGGGATGCGGGTTTTGTTTTTATTACTTTTGGTTCACTTGAATAAGAAGAGGTTTCTGACCTGAGATTATCATCATCTAACAGCTTGTCAAAGGTCTGGTTTTCGATAATGATTCGCAGTAAACCAAAGTCATCAGCACAAAAATCGCAATGTCTTACATGCTGATCCAGAATTATTAAGTCCTCTTTTGTAATGCCGCGTGAACTCTTCCATTGGCCGATAATATTATGTATTTGGTTACATGCATCCACATTGTAGAATATAATCCAAAACAGCCGACTTGTCACTTCTGTTTTCGGTATTTTTCCGAAATTCCCTTTTCCCTGGTTTTCTGGTAATATGCTTTGTAACAAAGCAGTATTGTCATCAGTTTTTTTGCATCCAGCCTGTCTTAAAGCTCACAGTCATGCAACCAAGAGGCAAAAATTGATTTTTTTAACCCTATCCCTGAAAAGCATGATACCATGTTTTTCAGTTTTAAAAAAGCTTTAAATTGAAAATAATTAAGGCCTTGGAGAAATTTCCGATTTTGGCTGTACAGACAAATATATCAGCTTTATAATTTACACCCCGGCTGTGAAATAAAATGATTTGAGAAATCCAAATCATCTTGGGTACTTGTTTAGCTAAATGGGGAGCTATTGTTTTAAATGCGTTAGGGATAAAAGGCAGGCTGTGCCAATTTTTCAAAATTGGCACAGCCAAGCGTTTTCTGCCGGGTAATTTCCAGATAGCCCGGCCTGCCGGAGGCAGGTAAGGCCCAAAAAGCACTGGGGCCAATTTTATAGCAAGTCGGCGTTCCGAGTGGATTGAGTTGTCTGAATGGGATTCTCACTAGTAATTTATATTTGAAAATTCCTTGAGTTCGGTTTTAATTTTCTGGTGATTTCATTGGCGCTATTTGCCGCTAAGCGATGAAAAGCTGAACGCAAAAGTCATGACATAAAGGAGATTCGGGAAAGACTATAGCATAAAGCTGTTCACTCTATTGGTTTTTAGAAATTCCTTTTAGTAATCGCCTATATGCCCTGTCTTGAATAATGTTTTACAGGGGTTTTTCAAATTGCCCCTTTTAAGGGTTTTTGTTTAGCAATCGGGATAACTGGACAAGATGTGTTTTTTCTTCTGTAATGATGTCCTCGATTTTTTCTTTTCCCTGTTTTTCCGATACCAGATCCTTAAGACCCAGATAATATAGAATGGATTTTCTTTCAAGCCCCATGGCGATGGTGATAATTTCTTTCATGCTTTCACGGCCCTTTAAGCGCGAAGCCTCATCCGGGCTGCCTTCTCCTCCATGAAGATCAGCGGCTGCTACCAGGTACAATGATAGTTCATCATAGGGATCATAGCTTGAGCCTGTTTTTTCCTCGGTCGACAGTTTTTGTCTCATTTCTTCAAAGGTTTTTTGATGTTGGTCTTCCATACCAGCCAGCTGAATCAAGGCTTGTTTATTGTCAGGAAGATCCTGTTGAGCCGCGGCTTTGCGATAGAAGGCTGCTCCGTTTTTTTCAATATTTATGGCCAGCTCAAAAATTTCATCGGCATTGAATTGAATTCCCATTTGTTTCTCCTTAATTTTTTTTGTCTTATTGTATAATTTTATGATATTACCAACCAAACCGCAATGTCTTTTTTTGAGCCAACGAGTTTATGATAAAAAATCCACTTCACTCTTTCGCGTGAAAGGGTAGGGAGGCGTTTTTTTGCTACTGAAAGGATTCTGGCTATTTAAAGACCCAATCTAAATAAAGAATCCCTTCTGAAAAACTGCTTTCTTCGAGCTCCATTTTTAAGGTGTTTAAAATAGACCTTTTCTGGGCTTTTGGCTTTCATTCATTTGCCGCGCTTTTAATCCTATCTCTTATTGGTCAATCAATGGCCTTGAAAAAATCAAGGTATTTTTTTTGCCCTATTTCGGGAATCGCTATTTTAATTTGCTTTTCAAATAGTGATTCAGTAAACTTATTATGATGTTATCTTTTATCGGAGCCTTATGGCTTCATTGATTATTATTATTGATGATGAACCAGCCATGGAGCGCCTTGTTCTTGGAATACTGAAAGATGAGGTGCGTTCGGGAAAGTATGAGCTTCGTTTTTTTGATAATTGCGATGTTGCCTTTGATTTTCTTCGTGAAAATGGCCATGAAGTTGATGTGATTCTATCGGATATAAACATGCCTGGCAAGCTGGATGGTATGAATCTTCTTCTGGCAGTAAAGCAGCTTGAAATTCCCGCGAAAACCATTATTTTAAGCGCCCTCTATGATGTCAAGCGGGCCCGTATGGCTATACGAAACGGGGCCTTTGATTACATGGCCAAACCCCTTGATGCCAAAGATCTGGCCTTCTCCATAGAGAGGGCAGTCAATTATGTGAAGCAGCAGCGTTCTCATGCCCAATTGATAGAGAACCAGAATGTGCTCAAGGTCCAGCTGGCAGATAGGGATATCAAATTCAAGGCTCTGGCCAACGCGGCATATGATGCCATTCTCATGGTGACTCAGGAAAACCGCGTGAATTATTTAAACAAGGCTGCTGAAAGCATGTTCAAACTGGATATATCCTTTTTGGAGAAAAATATTGTACTGGTGGACGATCTTATTCTTTTCACCAAAAACACAAACAAAAACACCTGGGACCAGATTTTTTCCTTGGGGGAACTTTCTCGCGGCGGGACCTTTGAGTTTCTCGCTGTTGATACCCAGAAAAAGGAATTTCCTGTTGAAGTATCGGTGTCGGTTTTGGAATTACAGAATGAAAGCTACATGATTTTTATTGTACGTGACATCACTGAACGAAAAAACATAGAAGTTTTCAAACGCGCAGTGGAGATTGCCGAGGCCCAGAACCGGGCCAAGAGTGATTTCCTGGCTCGCATGAGTCACGAGATACGTACCCCCATGAATGCCATCATCGGCATGGCTGAACTTCTTTTAAGCACGGAGCTCAGCGAGGAGCAAATTGAATACGCCCGAACCGTCATGTTTTCAGCCGATTTTTTACTTAATATCATCAATGATATTCTTGATTTTTCCAAAATAGAGGCTGGAAAATTGTCTTTGGAGCCCGAGGATATTTCTGTCTATGACATTGTCAATGGTGTGACTGAAATCCTGGCTCCTCTGGCGTATAAGAAGCAGATTGAATTTATCAGCTATATAGGCCCTGAGGTGCCCCTGACCATTCACTGTGATCCCTCCCGTTTGAAGCAGGTCCTCTTGAATCTGCTGTCCAATGCCATTAAATTCACCGATCAAGGAGAGGTTATCTGTTCCTTAACCACACAAATAAGCGAACAGGGTGAAAAGCTCCTTTGTTTTGAGGTCCGTGACACTGGAATCGGTATTGCCCCCCAGGATATAAAGCAGCTTTTCAAGCAATTCTCGCAAATCAACCGCAAGGATGCCAAAGGCCGTATGGGTACTGGATTGGGCCTGGCCATCAGCCAGCGCATTATTCAAATGATGGGAAGCCTTATTACTGTCAAAAGCGAATTGGATAAAGGTTCGGTTTTCGCCTTTGAGTTGAAAACCCCCGCTGACCTGCCGATTTTGCCATTCTTCGGCCCCTATAAAAAGGCCAAAATGCTGATTTATCTTGAAAATCATGTTACTGCCAAAACCTTGGAGCAATATGGTCGCCGCTGGGGAATTGATGTGGAAATCCTGTCGCCCCTTGGAAATCAAAACATTCAGGATACTGCTGCCTTTGATGTGATTGTTTTTGATAAAAAATCCCTGAAAAAACCGAAGCAGAAAAAGGCCATCGAAGCTCTCTGCGATAAAAACAGGGAAGCTCTGAGCCTGTGCCTGGCTTATTCTCTCAAAAACCATTTTGACACTTCACCACGCCATCTGGAATACCGCTATTTGCTGAAGCCATTAAAGGTTTATCAATTATTAAAGCATCTGGTTTTGCCCCTGAACCCGGAGAATCAATTGCTTCGAGAGTATGTGCAGGGCCTTGAGGCTGTTCATCAATCGGCTGACACAAAGACAGATTACCGATCCGGCGATTTTCAGGTGCTTATCGCGGAGGACAGCAATATTAACCGCAATTTGCTTCGGAAAATACTCATCACAGCTGGATTGAATGTGGATGAAGCCAGAGATGGTCAGGAAGCTTTTGAGCTGGCTTGTAAAAAAAATTATGACCTTATTTTTATGGATGTGCAGATGCCCCGTATGGATGGCCTTGAAGCAACCCGCCGGCTTCGCGAATCAGGCTGTGAAGCACCCATTGTTTCGGTAACCGCCAGTGCCTTTTATAATGAACTCAAGGAATGTTACCAGGCCGGAGTCGTGGATTGTTTAACCAAGCCCTATAAGCAGAAAGATATTCATATTTTATTGGCCAAATATCTTCAGAACAAATAATCGGAAGGAAGTTATGAAAAATAACCAGGTTTTTAATTATGAGGAAATGCTGGCCCTTTATCTGAATGATGAAAAAATGGTAAAGGATACCATCCTTTTTTTCAGGGAAAAGGGCGCTGAGAAAATCGAGCTGATGAAACAAGCCTTGGCAAAAAAAAACTTTCTTGAACTCAATTTTCAAAGCCATGCCCTGAAAGGCGATTCCCATAATCTTTGCGCCCCCAAATTGGCTGAACAAGCTGAAAAAATAGAGCTTTTGGCCAAGGATCAGATTAACCATGATTATGAAGCAGAGCTGACTTTGATCGAAGAGTACTTTAAGGATTTTCTCTTGGCAAGTGAAGACTTTGTAACAGCCCCCTGAGAGCCAGGCTACCAGGCTTATCTTTAGATTGTCATAGTTTATGATGATTTCTATGAACTGTCTTCTTTTTATGCCATCTATGTATAAAAAGGATATGGGGAAAAGAGATAAAGGCTCGCCTGTCATTCTGAGCGAAGCGAAGAATCTCATTTGGCATGGGCCAATTGTATTCACAAACAAAAGCTTCAAAGCAGGTGCGATTCTTTCCGGAAGCATGGATATAGTGAATGCCAATGAGCATTCACGCCAAATAGTGAATGCCAATGAGCATTCACGCCATCGAGCAGTAAACGCGGAGCATTTATGACCAGGCCAGGACGCATGAATATAGATGGTCCAAATCAGAGCAAAAAACTTATGGCACTATTTTTACTCCAACTTGATTGAAACTCCCCTATAAAACAAGGGCTGGCTATTGACTCCAGGAAAAATATATACATGATTAATGGAAAGGTCCTATGAAGATAATCAATCGACTAAGCTTTTTAAATGGTTTTAATTCCCTTTGTTACGTGTTAAGGGGATATTCCGCTCAAAGGAAGTCTCATGAACTCTGAAGAAAAAGTCTATCCCCAGCTGCCGGTCCTTCTGGTTGATGATGAAGAAATTATTCTAAAACACATGCGTCATGTTCTTAATCAAAATGGCGTGAATAATATTGTGATGATTCAACGCTCTATTCAGGTCTTGGATTTTCTTTCCGAGAACCGGGTAAGCGTGGTTGTTCTGGATTTGATGATGCCCCAGGTTTCAGGCCAGGACCTTCTGGAGCG
The DNA here is from genome assembly GCA_016937215.1 of Spirochaetales bacterium. Lineage (GTDB taxonomy): Bacteria > Spirochaetota > Spirochaetia > SZUA-6 > JAFGRV01 > JAFGWI01. The sequence continues at coordinate 18,082 of JAFGWI010000083.1, forward strand.
GATCACCCATGAATTTCCAGCCACACCGGTTATTATTGCCACTGGCAATAATGATATCAAAACAGCTGTATCCTGTTTAAAGGCAGGCGCTTACGATTATATGGTGAAGCCGGTGGATATAAACCGACTGGTCATCAATGTGCAAAAAGCCATACAATACAATGATCTGAATTACGAATACCAGGAAATTCACAAAAAACTTTCCAACCCTGATCTGGAGCAGCCAGATATTTTTTCTTCAATAATAACCTCTCATTCATCGATGCAATCAATTTTTAAATACTGTGAAGTGGTGGCCAAAACATCACGGCCTGTGCTGATAACAGGTGAAACCGGGGTAGGCAAGGAACTGCTGGCCAAGGTCATCCACGACCTGAGCGAGCGTCAGGGAAATTATTTAGCCGTGAATGTTTCAGGCTATGATGATACTCTATTTTCCGACACCCTATTCGGACACCTGAAGGGAGCTTATACCGGGGCCCATAGTACCCGCAAGGGAATCATCGAGAGTGCGGCTCAGGGAACCCTTTTCCTTGATGAAATCGGCGACCTTAGCTCAGCATCCCAGGTTAAATTGCTCAGGGTTATTCAGGAAATGGAGTATTTCCCTCTGGGCGCTGACAGGCCCCGCGCTACTGATGCCCGTTTAATTGTGGCCACCAACAGCGACCTTGAAGAGCGCCAGGAGCAAGGAACTTTTCGCAAGGACCTGTATTACCGTCTTCGCATTCATCATATTCATCTGCCTCCCTTACGTCAGAGAATGGAAGATCTGCCCATGCTGATCAGTCATTTTATTCATAAGGCTTCACAGGAGTTGGCTCGTGAAATACCGCACTATGATGATAATTTGCTGCATATTCTCGAAAATTATGATTTTCCCGGAAACATACGTGAACTGGAAGGCATGATTTTCAATGCCGTGAGCATGACCACTGGCAATAAACTATCCATGGAAATTTTCTCTAAACTCATGAATGGAAAAACTCTCCCCGTAAACAAGCTCAGGCAGGGAGAAAGCATTCTGTTTCAAGGGCCGCTGCCGACAATAAAGCAAATGGAAGAGCTTCTGGTAACAGAAGCCATGAGCCGGGCTGATGGAAACCAGAGCCTGGCTTCCAAATTTCTGGGAATCAGCCGGCAGGCATTGAACAAACGCCTGAAGAAAATGGAAGACCATGAATAGCACTTTGACAAAGCAGAGTAATATCAATATTAGCATAAAGATTCTGATCGTTGATGATGAAATCACCATGGATAAGCTTATCCGTAAAATCTTCCGTAAAGAGCAGCGCCAGGATTCCTATGTTTTTCATTATCTCAATTCAGCTGATGACGCCTATAGCTACTTAAGCAAAAACAATGATGTTGATATCATTCTGATGGATATTAACATGCCCGGTAAAATGAATGGCCTGGACCTTTTGAGTAAAGTAAAGGAAATCAACCCTCTGATCAAAACCATTATCATCTCAGCATACGGCGATATGGAGCGTTCACGATCAGCCATGCAACTGGGGGCCTTTGATTTTATTCAAAAGCCCCTGGATCAGGAAGACCTGAAATTCAGCGTGAAGCGTGCTGTGGAATATGTGAGTGAAGCCAAAAAAGTGGCCAAACTCCTTCTTGAAGTGGATGTCCTGAATTATATGGTTAAAAATGATGTGATCGACTATGTCAGGAATGAAACAGCTGAGCCGCAGCAACATGATGAATCCCGCAAAGAAAAAGCCAGCATTCTGGTGGCCTCGATTCACTGTCCTGAGGATTTTTTTTACAAAGAGAACGCCGAAATCATCATCCGAAAGCTAAACCAGTATTTTACCATTGTGACGAGAAATATCCATTATGTCGATGGTTACATCGATAGCTTTGTGGGCACCACCTGTTACGCTGTGCTTGTGGGCTCAGGGAGCTTGTTGAATGTTTTTCCCGCGGCCAGAAATATTCTCGATCAGGTGAATAAACTTGAAACACTGGGAGCGCTTGAGAATGCCCCTTATTTTGGCATGTCCCTGGGGATCGATTATGGCGAAATAACCATAGGAAATGTGGGTTCCACAGATCCTATACGTCTTGAGCGCCGTGTTTCCGGCCCCCCGCTTCAGAAAGCCCTGTCCCTGGCCTTAAACGGGCCAGTTAATTCCATTCGCTTTATACATAAACACTGTTTTGATTTTGTTTTTCATCAATTTCACTGCCAAGAAGAAAAGGAAGGCACAGGAATTTTTGAAGTGCTTGAACCGGCTGAGCTGTAAAACAATCATCAATTAAATCAGCATTTTCCCTTAGTCAGAAAAGGGCAAATAGAGCTGTCTGAATCTTTCACTGTTTTTTTCATTTTATACTTGGTAAAAATCAAATTACAGGTTATAATCTTAACAGTAGAAGTGAAAAATGTTGTTTTAGGCGTTGCCCAAATACCCAGGGGTTTATGGGCCGGGCTTTTACGCCACTACGCTTTGCTTCGAAGGTTTTTATGCGGAATTTATCCGCATAAAAACGCTTTGGTTACGCATTTTTGAAAAAATGCGTAACCATGGCTCCAATCCCTAACGCGTGGAAGCGAAATACCTGCTTCAGCTGAACATCTGGACTGTTACAATGAGGGCAAGGGTGAGGGGCTGAAATCAATATAAATTCAATAAAAGAAAATGATGAGAATGAGAAAAAAATTCTATACCTCTGACGCCAAAAAGAAAAAACCTCCTGTTGTTAAAACCAAACAAAAACCTGCATCCGGCTCAGCGCCGGCTCCGTCCTTTAACGCGGCCAATGTTTTGCATGGAACAGTGGGGAATGCGGCAGTGGAGGAAATGGTAAATAGCGGCCAGCTTTCCGTGGCTTTGCTATCTGCCCGCGGCAACATCGATCAAAACACAGGAGCGGATCTGCTTTTCAGAGCCCTGGCAGGTGACATTTCCGGCGATGAA